>DATFJS010000420.1:0-4642 GCA_035269045.1 Longimicrobiales bacterium
AGGAGAAGATCCGTCAGGAGCGGCTCTCCGATCACGCGATCAACCGCGCCGAGGATCCCCTCGCCGCCGGCCACCCGCGCGCCACCGAGACCGAGATCGAGGGTCTCACCGGACCGTTCGGCAACTCGACCCGCCAGAACCGCGTGAGCGGGCTCGTCGAGACCAGCCGCATCGCCCGCCCCGACGACCGGCTCCCGTAGCGCATGGCCGACGAGACGCTATTCGACGCGGTCGAACAGGGGCCGCAGACGCGCCATGAGGCGCCCGAGGATCTCACCTCGGTGCCCGCCGAGGTCCCGGCACATCCTTCGGTGGCCGCGCTCCGGGCGAAGTTCGGCGACGCGGTCGGGGCCCATCAGCTGCACGCCGGCGACGAGCATGTGGTGTTCGTGGATTCGGACCACATCTTCGAGGTTCTCGAATACCTGCAGCAGGAGCCCGACCACCATTACGAGTTCCTGCTCGACCTCACCGCGGTCGACTACGGCGGGGGGAAGCCGATCCAGGTCGTCTACCAGCTCTGGTCGATGGCGCATCATCGGAGCCTTCGGGTGAAGGTCGAGCTTCCGCTGGACGGCCTCACCGTGGCGTCGGTCGAGCCGCTGTGGCGCACCGCCGACTGGCTCGAGCGCGAGGTGTACGACCTCTTCGGCGTGACGTTCGAGGGGCATCCCGACCTCCGTCGGATCCTGATGCCGGACAACTACGCGGAGGGGCACCCCCTCCGGAAGGACTTCCCGCTCCGGGGGCGGTTCAGCCGGGCGGAGCAGACGCGACGCGCCCTCGGTCTTCATGTGGAGGACAACTACACGGACATGGAGATGGAGCTGGGACGCGATCCGCAGCTCGTGGCCGAGGAGTCCGACGGGTCGCTGCCGGGCGACGCGCCCACGACCGTCGGCCCGATGGATGGGTCCCGGGTCCGGACGGACGGGCCCCCCATGGATGCCGCCGCGTCCGATATCGACGTCGCGGCCGATGACGCCGCGGGCGACGACGCCACGGATCCCGTCGCAGAGACCGAGAAGGAGTAGCGAGCATGTCGACCCGCACCGTCGAATACGCCGTCGGCCGAACGCCCGAGATGGGAGTGGACGGCCAGCCGGCCTACGGACCGATGGCCCCGATCGATCTTCCCGAGCCGGAACTCGGTTCGGAGAACATGCTCATCAACATCGGACCGCAGCACCCCGCCACACATGGCGTGCTGCGTCTGGTGTGCGAGCTGGATGGCGAGACCGTGGTGAAGGTCATCCCGCACATCGGGTACCTGCACTCCGGCTTCGAGAAGCTCGGCGAGTACCGCGGCTGGAATCAGGTCGTGCCGCTCACCGACCGGATGGACTACCTCGCGCCGCTGATCTACAACTGCGCGTACGTGATGTCCGTCGAGAAGCTGATGGGCATCGAGGTGACCGAGCGCTGCAAGGTCGTGCGCGTGATCCTCATGGAGCTGGACCGGATCTTCGGCCACCTCCTCTGGCTCGGAACGACCGCGATCGACGTGGGGGCGTTCACGCCCTTCCTGTACGCCTTCCAGGAGCGCGAGAAGATCTACACGCTCCACGAGTCGCTGACCGGTGCACGCATCACGACGTCGGCGACGCGTGTCGGCGGAATGATGGCGGATCTGCCCGAGGGCTGGGCCGAGGCGTGCCGCGAGTTCGTGAACGAACTGCCGCGCACGCTCGACGAGGTCGATTATCTGCTCACGACAAACGCCATCCATCTCGGACGGACGCAGGACATCGGAGTGATTTCGGCCGAGGACGCGATCAACTGCGGCTTCACCGGCCCGAATCTCCGCGCCTCCGGCGTCCCGTACGACGTGCGCAAGGACCGGCCCTACTACGACTACGAGACGTACGACTTCGACGTCCCCGTAGGCGAGCACGGCGACTGCTACGACCGCTACCTCTGCCGCATGGAGGAGATGCGCCAGAGCATGCGCATCATCCATCAGGCGCTCGATCGTCTTCCCGACGGGCCGATCGACATCGACGATCCCAACGTCGTCCTGCCGTCGAAGACCGACTGCATGAACGACATGGAGTCGATGATCCACCACTTCAAGCTGATCACCGAGGGCATCGAGGCGCCCGTCGGCGAGAGCTGGTTCAGCGTCGAGGGCTCGAAGGGCGAGCTCGGCATGTACGTCGTGAGCGACGGGGGCTCCAAGCCCGTCCGCTGGCGCGTGCGCCCGCCCTCCTTCGTGAACCTCTCGGTGATCCCCAGGCTGGCCGAGGGACATCTCGTGTCGGATCTGATCATGATCAACGCTTCCCTGGACATCGTGCTCGGGGAGATCGACCGATGAGCGACGCGAAGGTCAGGAATCCGGGCTGGGCCGGAAACACGGGCGAGTTCGACCTCACCGAGGAGCAGGTGCGCGGCGACGACTTCGTCGGAACCCGCCCGGTCGAGGGCGGACATCCCGCCGGGACGCCCTCCTACGCCTACATGAAGGCGGAGCGGGACCCGGAGGCGCCGCTGTTCGAGGGGCCCTACCAGGAGCGCTTCGAAAAACTTCTCACGCGGTATCCCGAGAAGCGGGCCGCGCTGCTTCCGACCCTCGCGCTGGCCCAGGAAGTCCGCGGCCACGTCTCCCCGGAGACGATGGCGCGCGTGGCGGAGCTGCTCGACCTCCCGGACGCCTACGTCCGCGGGGTGACGAGCTTCTACACGATGTACAACAAGCGCGAGGTCGGCCGCTTCCTGATCCAGGTCTGCACGAACATCTCGTGCAACCTCTGCGGGGCGGACGACGTGCTGGACGCATTCCTCGGCGCCACGGACACCGAGCTCGGCGAGATCTCGAAGGACGGCGACTTCACGGTGATCGAGGCGGAGTGCCTCGCGGCGTGTGGCTTCCCGACCTGTGTGCAGATCAACTCGCGCTACTACGAGAACGTGACGCCGGCCGACGTGCCGAAGATCCTGGATCGCCTGAAGGAGCGGGGCGAATAGCATGGCATATCCCTACACCTCGGACCACGAGGTCCGCGTCCTCAGCGAGCACTTCGGAGACCCCTCCGCCCGCACCCTCGAGGGCGCGCGGAAGAACGGGCGCTACGAGACGCTGAAGAAGGCCTTCGAGATGGGTCCGGACGCCGTGATCGACACGGTGAAGGACTCCGGCCTGCGCGGTCGGGGCGGGGCGGGCTTCCCGACGGGCGTGAAGTGGAGCTTCATGCCGAAGGACGACGGCAAGCCGCACTACCTGCTGTGCAACGCGGACGAATCCGAGCCCGGCACCTTCAAGGACCGCGAGCTGATCCGGTGGGATCCCCACCAGCTCATCGAGGGCTGTCTGATCGGGGCGTACGCGATCCGCGCGCAGCACGTATACATCTACTGTCGTGGTGAGTTCTTCGAGGCGTCGGCCATTCTGGGTCGCGCGGTCGAGGAGGCCTACGAGGCCGGCCTGATCGGGACGGACATCATGGGGTCGGGCGTCGACATCGACGTCACCGTCCACATCGGCGCGGGTGCGTACATCTGTGGCGAGGAGACGGGCCTCATGAACTCGCTCGAGGGCCGGCGTGGCCAGCCCCGGGTGAAGCCGCCCTTCCCGGCGGCGGTGGGCGCCTTCGGGCAGCCGACGACGATCAACAACGTCGAGACGCTCTCCGCGGTGCCTCACATCGTGAAGCACGGTGGCGAGTGGTACCGTCAGTGGGGGACGAAGAAGTCGCCCGGCACCAAGCTCTTCTGCGTATCCGGTCACGTGAAGCGCCCCGGCAATTACGAGTTGCCGCTCGGCTTCCCGCTGCAGAAGCTCATCGATGAGGTGTGCGGCGGGATCCGCGACGGCCACGAGCTCAAGGCGGTGATCCCCGGAGGCAGCTCCGTGCCGATCATGAACGCCGAGGAAGTCGCGCGCTGCGACCTCGACTACGAGGGTGTGGTGGCGTGCGGGTCCATGCTCGGATGTGCCTCGGTGATCGTCATGGACGAGACCACCGACATCGTGAAGCAGGTGCGGCGCATGGCCTACTTCTACGCCCACGAGTCCTGCGGTCAGTGCACGCCGTGCCGTGAAGGCACGACCTGGGTCACCAAGATTCTGCAGCGCATCGAGGACGGCCGCGGCACGGAGGAGGACCTCGACACCCTGGTGGAGGTCACCGATCAGATGACGGGCACCACGATCTGCGTGCTGTCCGATTCGGTGGCCGCCCCGGTCCAGAGCAGCATCACGAAATTCCGCGACGAATACCTCGCCCTGATCCGTCGGGGCGAGCGCGTCGGCGCCGCCTGAGCTGAGGAAGAGAGCCGAGACCCGCATGTCTTCACCCAACGCACCCACGGGCAACGGAACCGACGTGGCGGTCGAGACCGTCACGCTGACGATCGACGGCGACGAGGTCACCGTTCCCAAGGGGACGACCGTCCTCAAGGCCGCCGAGTCCGTCGGTACCGAGGTCCCGCACTACTGCTTCCACGAGGGCCTGTCCTCGCCGGCGATGTGCCGGCTCTGCCTCGTCGAGATCGAGGGCGCGCCCAAGTTGCAGCCGTCGTGCGTGACGCAGGCCCAGGATGGGCAGGTCGTGCGCACCCAGGGTGAACAGGCGCTGAAGCAGCGCCGGGGCGTGCTCGAGTTCTATCTGGTGAATCACCCGCTCGACTGCCCGATCTGCGA
>DATFJS010000421.1:0-6853 GCA_035269045.1 Longimicrobiales bacterium
TGAGGAACTACGGCGAGGGCGCGGACGCGGAGCAGGAGCCGGTCAGCTCTCCGAGCGCCTGAGCGAGACCCACCCGGCTGCGGTCAGGATGACGAGTCCCCCGACGACGGTCCTCGGCGCCGGCACCTCCTGAAGGATCAGCCACGCCAGGACGATCCCCCAGACCGGCTCGAGCGTGGCCAGCACCGAAGCGACGCGAGCCCGTACGGATCGAAGGCTCCCGATGAACATCCCGTGGGCGAGCGCGGTGAAGACCACCCCGAGTAGCGCGAGGAGAACCAGCTCCCGCGCTCCGAACTCTCCGACGGCCTCGGGCGATCCGGCGACCTGCCACCCCACCACGGGAAGGAGGGCCACGGCGGCCCAGAAGGTCTGGTGGAAGGTCAGCGCTAGGGGTGGATAGCGACGCACCCAGCTCCGGTTCGCGATGGAGAGGCCCGCGAAGGTCAGCCCCGACATCGTCCCCCAGAACGCCCCGCGGGCCCAGGCGTCGGACCATTCGAGGGAGGGCACGACCAGCGTCACACCCGCCAGCGTCACCAGGGCCGCGGCCAGGTCCGTCCAGGACCACCGCTCGTCCCGAAGGAGGAGGGGCTCGAGCACCGCGGTGAAGACCGGAAACGTCGAGAAGGTCAGGAGGCCGATCGCGACGCTGGACAGTTGGATGGCATGGAAGAACGTCACCCAGTGAGCGGCGAGGAGCAGCCCGAGGCCCACGAGGCCCATGCCGTCTCCGGCCCGCGCCCACCGCAGCGAGCCACCGGTCCGGTGCACCACCAGCCACAACGCCACGGCCGCGAAGATCACGCGACCGAGGACGATGACCGTGGGTGGCAGGTCGAGGAGCTTCCCGAACAGACCCGCCGCCCCGAAGAGGAATACCGCGGCGTGGAGGGCCGTCAGCGGGGGCAGGGAGGGCCGGCCTGGCCCGGCCTCGGGGCGGACGTGGGGCATGCGGATGGAGGGGCCCCCTAGATCCAGCCCCGGGTCCGGAAGTCCCGGATGGCCGACGCCCACTGGTCCATCTCGCTCGGCAGTCCGAACGAGAGCCGGTTGTGGTCGAGCATCGGCGGAAAGTCGCGGCCCACGCGGATTCCCCGCTCCATCATCCGCTCGCGGTACGTCTCGAGGTCGCCGTTGATCCGGTGCATGATGAAGTTCGTGTTCGTCGGGAGGTACGCGAGGCCGAGTTCGTCGAGGGTCGTGTGCACGATCGCCTTCGCCTCCTCGTTCACCGCGAGCGAGCGCTCGATCAGCCCCTCGTCCCGGAGCGACGCCAGCGCCGCGGCGGAGGCGAGCATGCCGGGAGAGTTGTAGATGGTGTGCTCCTCGAGACGGGCCGCGGTGGTCGGGTGCGACACCGCGTAGCCGAGCCGGAGCCCGGCCATGCCGAAGATCTTCGAGAAAGTCCGGATCACGACGACGTTCGGCTTCCGCCCGGTCCACGCGAGCGCCTCGTGGTAGCGCGCGTCGGTCGCGTACTCCAGATATGCCTCGTCGAGCAGGAACGTCGTGGTGTCCGGCGCCTCGTCGATCCAGGCGTCGATGTCGGCGGAGTCCGTGATCGTCCCCGTCGGGTTGTTCGGATTGCAGATGTAGACCACGGAGGGGCGGAGAAGGGAGAGTTCGCGCATCCGCTGCACGTCGTGCTGCCCGTCCGGGAGGAGCGGCACGGTCAGGACCTCGAAGGGCATCGTGTCCTGATAGCCCATCACGTCCTCGAAGGTGGGCTCGGCGGCGATGAGCGGCGTGTTGGGCCCCTGGAACGCCTGGGTGCAGATCTGGAGGATCTCGGTGGAGCCGAACCCGAGCGTGAGGTTCTCGGTCTCGACACCGAGGTGCGTCGCCAGCGCGTCGAGCAGCTCCTGACGGCGGCCGCCATAGCGATTGGCGTCGACGATCGCACCGATGATCGCCTCACGCGCCGCGGGCGAGACCCCGAGCGGGTTCTCGTTGGAACTGAGGCGGATGGTGTCGTCGGCGTCGGTCCATGCCGACGTCGGGCCGAGGCCGGCATCCAACAGGGCGCCGAGCGACACGCCGCCCGTGGTGAGGCCGGCGAGGCCGGCGGCCATTCCCGAGGTTACGAATCCTCGACGATCCATGAGCGCTCCGGGTGGAGAGAGGGAGCCACCGCGGGAACCGCCGGTGAGGATGAAGCTGGGGGTACGCGTTCACGGGGCGCAAGGAGGATCCCCAGAGCGGCCGGTTCGGCTGTGACGCGGCAGGCCCCGGTGCGGCCCCGGCGCGGTCAGGGTGCGGTCAGGGTCCGCCCCGGTCCGCCCGCCAGAGGAACTCCAGCAGCGCCCGCACCTCGGAGTCGTCCGCGCCCACGTTCAGCATCCGAATCCCGTACTCCCCGTAGAGCCGTACCGCGGTCGTGTCCGCGGCGAGCATCGAGTCGGGATGGCTGATCATGGCCCGGATCCACTCGATGTCGCGCCGCTCGGTCACGCCGGCCAGGTTCGGACCGAGTCCGGCTTCCGGATCCTCGCCTCCCAGGTAATGGCACGCCGAGCAGTTGGCGGCGAACAGACCCGCTCCCGCGTCGGCCATCGCCTGGTCGACCATCAGGGTATCCGCCGGTAGCGGCCGTTCCGCCCAGGCCGGATCGACCGGCACCGGGTTTCGGCACGCGGTGGAAGTCGTCAGGATGCAGACTGAAGCCGCCAGAGCGATCATGCGTAGAAGGATCATGGATCAAGATACCGATCGGGCGCATCGCGTCATGGCCCGGAGCGCGACGGCGGTAGCAAGCTGAGGGCAACGGTTCGGCACCGGCCTCCGTCTCACCCTCGGACGCCGGCGCCGGGAGCAGCCGGGGCGCAGCCGAATACGAAGACGAAGCTCGTCGAGCCGGTTGGTGCACGCACCGTACAGGGTGCTCCGATCCGGACGACCCACGCCTACGACTCGAGACCTACATGGCATTTTCGCGGACGACGCTGTCGATCACCACCGTGATCCTGATTCTCGCGATCGTCGGCGGCGGCCTGTGGTGGCGCCTCCGACCCGATCCCGAGACCGACGGAGGGTCGCAGTCCTCTGCGTCGGTCGACGAGGATGTACCGGTGTCCGTCGAGGGCAGCAGCACACAGTTCTCGACGGATATTCCCCAGGCCGTGACCGGCGCCATGGTGGTCCGGGACACGCTCTGGGTGTCCGTGGCCGCCACCGGCCGGGCCGTGGCGAACCGCGAAGTGCTCCTCACGGCGCAGACCGAGGGCTTCATCCGCCGACTCACGGTCGACGAATCAGCGTCGGTCGGCGAGGGCCAGCTGCTGGTTCAGATCGACACGACGGAGTTGTCCCTCGCACTCCGGCAGGCCCGAGCGGATCTCGTGGACGCGCACGCTCGATTCCGTGCGCAGACCCTGTTCGACGACTCCATCTCCGATCCGGCGGTGCGGGCGCAGCGGCGCGAGGTGATTCGGTCGAGCAGCGGGCTCAACGCGGCAGAGATCGCCGTGCGGCGGGCCGAACTCGATCTGGAGCGGGCACGGGTCGTGGCGCCGTTCGCCGGTCGCATCGGGGACCTGCAGGTGTTCGAGAGCCAGTACGTCACGCCGGGCACCGAGCTGATGCGCCTCGTGGACATCGACCCCATGCGGGTCGAGATCGGCGTCCTCGAGCGCGAGATCGGCATGCTGGCGCCGGGCCGGGTGGCGCGCGTGCGCTTCACCGCCTTTCCGGGGGAGGTATTCGAGGGGCGCATCCAGTCGATCAACCCGATCGTCGATCCGGAGGAGAGCTCGGCCCGCGTGACGGTCGTGCTCCCCAACCCCGGTGGTCGGATCAAGCCCGGCATGCACGCGGAGGCGGATCTGGAAGCGCGGAGCTTCCCGGATCGCGTCCTGGTTCCGCGTTCCGCCGTGCTCGCGCGGGGCGATCTGCTGGATCGGGAGATCGTATTCCTCTTCCAGCCGGACAGCATCGTCGACGGTGAGCCGAGCGAGACGGGGTCGGCCCAGTGGCAGTACATCGTCACCGGCGCGGAGAACGCCTCCCTCGTGGAGGTCGTACCCAGCGACGAGGGGATGCTTGAGCCGGGCCAGTGGGTGCTGACCGACGGCCACCACTATCTGGCGCATGACACGCGCGTCCGGCTGGTCGAGAACGTCGCACAGGCCGGAGGGAGGCCGGGCGGATGAGGGCTCAGCAACGCTGTCTGACGGTGTTCGCCGTCGCCATGGGCGCGTCGGCCGTGTCGTTCGCCGGGCTTCTCGCCCAGGACGCACCCCCCCTGACCCTCGACGAGGCGCTCTCGACGGCCGGCGTCGGCAACCCCGAGGTGCGCCAGGCGGTGAACCAGCTTTCCCTGAACGAGCCGGAGCGCTGGAACTTCCTCTTCGGCGAACTCATGCCCAGCGTCTCGTTGAACGTCTTCTCGACCGGCTACAACGGGAACCTGCAGCGGCGGGCCACCGACAATTTCGGCAACCCCATCGCGTCGCCCACGGCGGACTGGGTCTACTTCTCCAACACGCAGCAGTCTCTCTCGCTCAACTGGCAGATCCAGGGACGCTCGATCTTCAACGCCGTCGACCGGCGCGAGCAGACCGTGAATGAACGGGAACTCGCGTTGGACGCAGCGCGCTGGAGTCTCGGGACCGAGGTCCAGCAGCAGTTCTTCGAAGCGCAGGAGCAGCAGGAGCTGCTCGATGTCGAGCGTTCCCTGCTCGATGGGCGTCGGGTGGATCTCGAATCGGCCCGGCTGCGGTTCGAGGTCGCGGATGCGTCGCAGGTGGACGTCCTCGACGCGGAAGTCCAGGTGACGCAGCAGGAGATCACCATCGAGCGGCAGCGCGCCACGCTCGAGCAGGCGCTGCTGCAGCTCCGGCAGACGCTCGGCGGGGAAGAGGTGGCGGCCATCACCCCTCAGCCGCTGCCGGTCTTCGATCCCGCCGACCTCGACGAGGAGACCCTGATCCGCACGGCGCTGACCCGGAACCCGGACCTCCAGGCGGCCGAGGTGGACCTCCGCGGCGCGCGCATCGGGGTGCGGGAGTCGAACGAGGCGTGGTGGCCCACGCTGAATCTGCAGTACAACTTCTCCCGCACCTCGCAGGATACCGAGACGCAGGCGCTGCTGGACTTCAGCTACGACGAGCAGGACTTCGGGTCGCGGTTCTTCGTGCAGCTGTCCGTGCCCGCCTTCAACGATTTCTTCGGGATGCGGCAGCAGCAGGCGAGCTCCCGGGTGCAGCTCGCCAATCAGGAGGTCCAGGTCGAGCAGCAGCGTCTGCAGGTCGAGGTCACCGTCCGCGCCGCGTCGAGCGCGCTTCGCAACGAGTGGAGGACGCTTCAGCTGGCCGATCGCTCCGCGGAGATCGCGCGGCGCTCCAGCGAGCTGGCCCGGGAGGAGTATCGTCTGGGACTGCGCACCTTCGAGGAACTGCAGACGACCGTCGAGCAGGAGGCCACGGCGCGGCGCCAGGCGCTGGCCAGCCGCTACGCCTTCGTGACGGCGCTCCTGGATCTCGAGTCGGTCGTCGGCGTCCGGCTTCGACCCGACGGACTCGTCGGGGTGAACTGATGTCGATTCCGGGCACGTCCACGCGGCGGCCGGTCGCGGTCTCGATGCTGTTCCTGGCGGTGATCCTGCTCGGGATCATCTCCTACGTCCGACTCCCGATCGACCTCCTGCCGAACGTCAGCTACCCCCGCCTTGTGATCTTCACCTCGTACCCGGACGTGGCGCCGGCCGAGGTCGAGCGCACCGAATCCGTGTCCCGCGAGGGAGTGAGCCTCGTGACGCTGCAGTTCGCGTGGGGCACGGACATGGATTTCGCGATGCTCAACGTGCGCGAGCAGATCGACGAGATCGCGGACGGGCTCCCGGAGACGGCGACCCGACCGAGCATCCTCCGCGTCGATCCCGAGTCCGAACCCATCATGGCACTGTCGGTCACGGGCAACACGGACCTTCAGTCGACCAAGGAGATCGCCGAGACCGTCTTCCGGCGCCGTCTCGAGCAGCTCGACGGGGTCGCGCAGGCGGCCGTGACCGGAGGTCGAGACCGCGAGATCCAGGTGTTCGTGGAGCCCGAACTTCTGGACACGTACGGGCTCACGATCGAGCAGGTGTCCGGGGCGCTCGACCGCGCCAATATCAACTCCACGGGCGGCAGCATCGTGGAGGGTCGGTTCCGCTACCCGCTCAGGACGGTGGGCGAGTTCGAGTCGGTCGCCCAGATCGCCGACGTCGTGATCGCCCGGCAGGCCACGCCGGAGGGGGGACCGCGGACGATCCGGCTGCGGGACATCGGCCGGGTCGTGGACGGCTTCGCGGACCGCGAGACCATCGCGCTCTACAACGGCTCCGAGGCCGTCGGAATTCTGGTATTCAAGGAGTCCGGCGCGAACACGGTGAACGTAGCCCGGGACGTCGAGGCGGTCCTGGACCAGCTGCAGCGCGAGTACCCGGATCTCGCGCTCGACGTGGCCACCTCGCAGGCCGACTTCATCTCCGACTCGATCTCGAACGTCGTCTCCGCGCTGATCTTCGGAGGTGTGCTGGCGTTCCTCGTGCTCTTCCTCTTCCTGCGCGACCCGCGCTACCCCTTCGCCATCGCGGCCGCGATCCCGATCTCGGTGATCGGCACCTTCGCCCTGATGGAGGCGTTCGACGTCTCGCTCAACATCATGAGCCTGGGCGGGCTCGCGCTGGGTGTCGGGATGCTGGTCGACAATTCGATCGTCGTGCTCGAGAACATCTTCCGGCACCGGGAGCAGGGGGAGTCGGGGCAGGTCGCGGCGGCGCGGGGGGCGGAAGAGGTCCAGGGAGCGATCACCGCCTCCACACTCACGACCATCTCGGTCTTCGGTCCGATCATCTACGTGGAGGGCGTGG
>DATFJS010000422.1:0-3542 GCA_035269045.1 Longimicrobiales bacterium
GAGCTGTTCGCCAATCAGCGGGACGGCGTCCTGAAGATCGCGATCACCACCTGACGGCGAGGCGCCGGGTCCTGCGCTCTGCGGACGGGACCCGGCACGGCCACGCCGGGCGCCTCCGGCCCGTCGGGAGCCCCTCGTGGCACCTTGCGGACCGGGGGCGTCGTTGCGATCGTCATGTACCCCCCGGGGGTATGGTGTCCGGATGGGCACCCTCTTCTCGAATCCATGAAGCAACAGGGAGACTCTGATGACGACGACGCGACTCTCCATCGATGGCATGTCCTGCGACCACTGCGTGAAGGCGGTGCGGTCCGCGCTGGAGGGTGTACCCGGCGCGAAGGTCGAGGACGTCGAGGTCGGCTCGGCCACGATCATCCACGACGCCACGCGTGTCTCGCCCGACGCGCTCGCGACGGCCGTGACCGAGGAGGGCTACGAGGCGCGGGTCGAGGGCCAGCGCTGACGTGAAGACCACGGATCCCGCTGTCGCCCGGGCGGCCGAGGGCGCGACCGTCGCGGAGTCGCAGCAGGCCGGGGCGCCCGGACCCGGTCACGCGACGCTCGCCGTCGAGGGCATGACGTGCGCGGCCTGCTCGTCCCGGGTGCAGCGCGCCCTCGAGCGCACGGAGGGCGTGACGAGCGCGTCCGTGAACCTCATGCTCGAGAATGCGGTCGTGGACTTCGACCCCGATCGACTCTCGACGGGGCGCATCATCGAGATCGTCGAGGATGCCGGGTACGGAGCTCGGCTCCGGGAGACAGGCACCAGCTCCCTGGATGAGCAGGCCGACCAGGATCGGGCGGGAGAGCAGGAATTCCGGCACCTCCGCCTGAAGGCGATCGTCGCGCTGATCGCGGCCGCCGTCGGGATGGTGATCTCGATGCCCGTGATGTCGGCCACCGCCGCTGCCGGCTCGGGTCCGGGCGGTGCGTCGGGCGGCATGGCGATGACCGATCCCTTCATGCGCTGGTCCGCGCGCGTGATCGATCCCGCCATCGAGGCGGTCTTCCCGTGGCTCTACACGATGGATCACCGGATCCTGCTCGGAGCGCTGCTGCTCCTCACGGTCGCGGTGATGGGGTGGGCCGGTCGCCACTTCTACACGCGGGCCTGGACCGCCGCGAAGCACGGCACCTCGGACATGAACACGCTGGTGGCTCTCGGCACGGGAGCGGCCTTCCTCTACTCGGTGGTGGCGACATTCGCGCCGGACATCTTCGTGTCGCGCGGCGTGAGCCCCGACGTCTACTACGAGGCGGTGCTCTTCATCATCGCGCTCATCCTCGTCGGGAACGCCTTCGAGGCGCGTGCCAAGCGCGAGACGTCGCGGGCGCTGCGGCAGCTGTCCGAGTTGCAGCCCGCGACCGCACGGATCCTCAGGGACGGCGGCGAGGTCGAGGTCCCGATCGAACAGGTGCAACGCGGCGATACCGTCGTGGTCCGTCCGGGTGAACGGATCCCGGTGGACGGGGAGGTCACGTCGGGTGCCTCGGCGGTCGACGAGTCGATGCTGACGGGGGAGTCGATGCCGGTCGACAAGTCGGTGGGATCGGAGGTCATCGGCGGGACGGTGAACCGCACCGGATCGTTCCGGCTTCGTGCGACTACGCTCGGCTCGGAGAGCACGCTGGCGGGCATCGTGAAGCTGATGCGCGACGCGCAGAGCTCGCGGGCGCCGATCCAGGGGCTCGTGGACCGGGTCACCGCGGTGTTCGTCCCGACGGTGATCGCGATCGCGGCGGTGACCTTCTTCGTGTGGCTGTTCACCTGGCCCGGCGACGCTCCGCTCATTCCCGCCTTCGCGGTCGCCGTGACGGTCCTCATCATCGCCTGCCCCTGCGCGATGGGCCTGGCGGTTCCCACGGCGATCATGGTGTCGACGGGGAAGGGGGCCGAGGCCGGCATCCTGCTCAAGGGCGGCGAAGCGCTGCAGCGCGCCGGCGACGTCGACACGGTGGTGCTCGACAAGACGGGGACGGTGACCGAAGGGAGGCCCTCCGTGACGGACGTGGTGCTGGTCGGGGCAGAGGCCGCGTCGGACCCGCCGAATCCGTCGAGCGAGTCGGAACTGCTGCGCATGGCGGCGGCGGTCGAGGTGCTGTCCGAGCATCCCCTCGGCGAGGCCGTCGTCCACTTCGTCGGGGAGAAGGGCCTCGACATCCCCGAGGCCGAGGGCTTCGAGAGCCTCACCGGTCGCGGGGCGTCCGCGCGGGTCGACGGACGTGACGTGCTCGTCGGCAACGCCCGGCTCATGGGGGAGCGCGGGGTCGAGATTTCCGAGCTGGAGCCCCGGGCCGAGGCGCTGTCGGAGCGGGCCCGGACGCCCATGTACGTCGCCGTCGACGGCACTCTCGCCGGCGTGATCGCGGTGGCCGATCCCGTACGCGGGACCAGCCGGGAGGCGATCGCCCGCATGCGGGGAATGGATCTGGAGATCGTCCTCCTGACCGGCGATACCGAGGCGACGGCCCGTGCCGTCGCGGAGGACGTCGGAATCGATCGCGTCGTGGCGAGCGTGCTGCCGGACGGGAAGGTGGCCGAGATCCGCCGGCTTCAGGAGGAGGGCCGGATCGTCGCCATGGTGGGCGACGGGATCAACGACGCGCCGGCCCTGGCTCAGGCCGATCTGGGGATGGCGATGGGCGGCGGCACGGAGATCGCCGCGGAGGCGGGGGACGTGGTGCTGATGCGCGAGGACCTGCACGGCGTGGCCGACGCGGTCCGGCTGTCGCGGAAGACGCTGCGCACGATGAAGGAGAACCTGTTCTGGGCCTTCGTCTACAACACCGTCGGAATTCCCGTGGCGGCCGGCGTGCTCTATCCGACCTTCGGGATCCTGCTCTCGCCCATCCTGGCGAGCGCCGCGATGGCGTTCAGCTCGGTGAGCGTCGTCGGCAACTCGCTTCGGCTGCGCGGCCTCGAGCTCGGGGCCGAGAGCGGTCGGGGGGGCGGGCGGAGGGAAGCCGCCACATCTCGACCGATTACGGAGGCCGCATGAGTTCCCAGCCGCACACCCACCCGCATCACGAGTCGTCGGACACGCGTGTGGCCGTCGGCGTCGATGCCGACGCCCGCGACCGCAACCTCAAGCGATTGCGCCGCATCGAGGGGCAGGTCAGAGGCATCCAGCGCATGGTCGAGGAGGACCGGTACTGCCCGGACATCCTCACCCAGGTGGCCGCCGCACAGGCTGCCTTACGCTCTGTCGCGCGGGAACTTACACGAAATCACCTGAAGCACTGCACGAGCGCCGCCGTCGCGGCGGACGACGGCACCGCCGACGAGGTGATCGACGAACTCGTGGACCTCATGTACGCGAAGCTGCGCTAGACCGGGGCTGAGGGGGGCGCCGAGCCGCGCCTCGGGACGCCCCGGACGGCTTGCAGGCATCGCGACGGTTCGGCGCCATCATGCCAGCGCCTCTCTCTCGGCTCACGCCAGCGCCTCCAGGGCCGCGAAGTGGACCGCGTCGGGGATGTCGCGGTCACGGCGCCAGCGCGCGGAGGGGGTGAGCGGCCCCGGGTCGGCGCCGCGGTCGCGG
>DATFJS010000423.1:0-10949 GCA_035269045.1 Longimicrobiales bacterium
ACATCCGCCTCTCCCCCTAACATCCGGTTTCATCGAAGCAGCATCTTGGCGATGGTCTGCTTCTGCATGTTGGACGTTCCCTCGTAGATCGTCCCGATCTTCGCGTCCCGGTAGTACTTCTCGACCGGGTACTCCCGCGTGAATCCATATCCACCGTAGAGGTCGATGCACGTCGACGCGACCTTCTGTGCGATCTCGGACGAGTAGAGCTTGGCCTGCGCGGCCTGCATCAGGAAGTCCTCTCCCGCGTCCTTGAGCCGGGCGGCGTTGTAGACGAGCAGGCGGGCCGCCTCGATCTGCGTGGCCATCTCCGCGAGCTGGAACTGCACGCCCTGGAACTGCCCGATGGGCCGCCCGAACTGCTCCCGCTCCTGCACGTACTTCACGGTGTGATCGAGCGCGCCCTGCGCGAGACCGACCATCTGGGCCCCGATTCCGATGCGGCCCTCGTTGAGGGTCTCGATCGCGACCTTGTACCCCTTCCCTACCTCTCCGAGCACGTGGGTGCCGGGCACGCGGACGCCGTCGAAGACGAGCTCGGTGGTGGAGGACGCCCGAATTCCGAGCTTGTCCTCCTTCTTTCCGACCGAGAAGCCCTCCATCCCGGTCTCGACCAGGAAGGCGGTGATGCCCTTGTAGCCCGCGTCCGGGTCGATCGTCGCGAAGACGATGAAGAGATCGGCCTCGTCCCCGTTGGTGATCCAGAGCTTCTGCCCCTCGAGGACCCAGTCGTCCCCGTCCTGCGTGGCGCGGCAGGAAAGCGCGAAGGCGTCGGACCCGCTGCCCGCTTCCGAGAGCGCGTACGCGCCGACCGTTTCGGTGGCCAGCATCGGCAGGAAGCGCTCCTTCTGCTCGTCGCTCGCCCAGCGGTTGAACGCGTTGATGACCAGGGTGTTCTGGACGTCGACCAGAACTCCGACCGCCGGGTCGATCCGGGAGAGTTCCTCGACGATCAGGATCGACGTGAAGAAGCTCGCTCCAGCGCCCCCGTGCTCCTCCGGAATCTCGATACCCATGAGTCCCATGTCGAAGAGCATGGGCAGGAGATCGTCGTCCAGCTTCGCGGCCTCGTCCATGCGGATGGCGCGATCGGCGAGTTCCGACTCCGCGAATTCGCGGACGGCGTCGCGAAACAGCTGCTCGTCTTCGGAGAGGCTGGTGAGCGCGGGACGGGGTGGTGTCAGCACGGTGGACATCGGGCGGATCGCTGTGCGTGAGGCAACGGGTCGGAAAGGCCCGTGAACCGGGCCCCTCGAAAGGTAGGAACGCCCTGCGTCGTCGGGAAGCCGCGGGGCACCCCGGTGAGGGGCTCTCCACCCTACTCGTACTCCGGTCCACGGCATATCTTCCGTTCTCCGGGCGCTGTCCCTCCTCCATCGAATCCCGACCATCCCCGCGAGGCCGCCATGTCGAACATCCCCGACGATCTCCACTACACCGAGGACCACGAGTACCTGCGCCAGAATCCGGACGGTACCTACTCGGTAGGGATCACCGACTACGCCCAGGGCGAACTGGGGGACATCGTCTTCGTGGAACTGCCCGGTGCAGGTGACTCCTTCCAGCAGAAGGATTCCTTCGGCACGATCGAGGCGGTGAAGGCGGTGAGCGACCTCTACGCCCCGGTGAACGGCGAGGTGGTCGAGGTGAACGAGGCGCTCGAGGACGACCCGGGGGTCGTGAACAGCGACCCGTACGGCGATGGCTGGATGATCCGGATCGAGGTCGCCGACGAGGATCAGCTGGACGAGCTGCTCGATGCGGCGGCATACGCCGAGCACATCGGAGAATAGCCGGCCGGAGGGTCTCCCGAACGCCGCCCGGGAACGACTCCCGGACGGGGGCAACACCACGCCCGCGCGAGGGTAGGGAGAACTCCTCCAGCAGAGGGTCGGGACTCGCCGTTCTCCCCGAGCCGATTCGACGAAGGCGATCTCCGCTTCCAGACATGACCTCCGGCCCCAAACGGCCGCTCACGCCATAGATCGACATGCCCGTTTCCATCGCGCCCGAGCAGGGATTCGCACGCCGTCACATCGGTCCGGACGAGACCGAGATCCGAGAGATGCTCGATGCCGTCGGCGTCGACAGCCTCGATGAACTGATTCGGACGACGGTGCCCGAGTCGATTCTCCAGGAGGCGGAACTCGACATCCCCGAAGCGCTCTCCGAGCCGCAGCTGCTCGAGAAGCTCCGGGGCTACGCGGAGCGGAACACCGTGATGCGCTCGTACCTCGGCATGGGGTACCACGGGACGCACACGCCGGGCGTCATCCAGCGCAACATCCTCGAGAATCCGGGCTGGTACACCCAGTACACGCCGTACCAGGCCGAAATCGCCCAGGGACGCCTCGAGGCGCTGCTGAACTACCAGACCGCGGTCATCGACCTCACCGGACTCGAGATCGCCAATGCGTCCCTCCTCGACGAGGGTACGGCCGCGGCCGAGGCGATGAGCATGGCAGCCGGCCGGGTGAAGGGAGACCGTTCGACCTTCTTCGTCGCGGAGAACTCCCACCCCCAGACGATCGCGCTGGTACAGACCCGCGCCGAGCCGCTCGGGATCGACGTCGTGGTCGGGGACTGGGCGTCGTACGAGCCGACCGACGATCTGATCGGCGCGCTGGTCACCTACCCGGCGACCGACGGTGCCGTGGAGGACTACGCCGCCTTCGCCGACCGTGTGCACGAGGCGGGCGGCTACATGGTGGCGGTCGCCGATCTTCTGTCGCTCACGCTCCTCACCCCTCCGGGCGAGTGGGGCGCCGACATCTGCGTCGGCAACAGCCAGCGCTTCGGCGTTCCGATGGGCTACGGCGGTCCGCACGCCGCCTTCATGTCCGCGAAGGACGAGTTCAAGCGGGCGATGCCCGGCCGGATCATCGGGGTGAGCGTGGACGCCAATGGCGACCGTGCCCTCCGCATGGCGCTTCAGACCCGTGAGCAGCACATCCGGCGCGAGAAGGCGACATCCAACATCTGCACCGCCCAGGTGCTGCTCGCCATCATGGCCGGCATGTACGCGGTGTATCACGGCCCCGAAGGTCTGAAGCGGATCGCGACGCGGGTGCACGATCTGACCCGTACGCTGGCCGAGGGGCTGACACGCGGCGGGCACGAGATCGTCCACGACGTCTGGTTCGACACGCTGCGCGTGCGGCCGGCCGGGCGCGGCGCCGACGAGGTGATCGCCGCGGCGCTGGAGCTGGGGGTCAATCTTCGCGCGTTCGACGACGGCACCGTCGGGGTCGCCCTGGACGAGACCGTCACGCCCGAGGATGTGGACGATATTCTCGCCGCCTTCGACGGCGGCGAGCAGGCCGACGTGATCTCGACCGAGATCGCGGCCGAGCTCGAGCCTGCCGGGCTGCCCGCCCCCTTCGACCGCACCTCGACGTACATGGAGCACCCCGTCTTCAACAGCTACGACTCCGAGACGGAGATGCTGCGCTACATCCACACGCTCGAGTCCCGCGATCTCTCGCTGAACTTCAGCATGATCCCGCTCGGGTCGTGCACGATGAAGCTGAACGCGACGACGGAGATGGCCGGAGTCACCTGGCCCGAGTTCGGGGGCATCCACCCCTTCGCGCCCGCGGACCAGGCGGAAGGGTACCGCGCCCTGATCGACGAGCTCGGCGAGTGGCTCTGCGAGATCACCGGGTTCGACGACGTGTCGATGCAGCCCAACTCCGGCGCCCAGGGGGAGTACTCCGGGCTGCAGGTGATCCGGGCGTACCACCTCGATCGCGGGGACACGCACCGGAACGTCTGCCTGATCCCGTCGTCGGCGCACGGCACGAACCCGGCCTCCGCCGTCATGTGCGGCATGAAGGTCGTGATCGTGGACGTCGACGATTCCGGGTCGATCGATCTGGAGGATCTGCGCACGAAGGCCGAGGAGCATGCGGGTGAGCTGGCGGCCGTGATGGTCACCTATCCGTCCACGGCCGGTGTGTTCGACAGCGAGATCCGTCAGGTCTGCGACGTCGTGCACGAGAACGGCGGGCTCGTCTACCTGGACGGTGCGAACCTCAACGCCCAGGTCGGCGTCGCCCGTCCCGGCGACTACGGCGCGGACGTCTGCCACATCAACCTCCACAAGACCTTCGCGATTCCGCACGGTGGTGGCGGCCCGGGGATGGGGCCGATCTGCGTGAACGAGAAGCTCGCGCCGTTCCTCCCGGGGCATCCCGTGGTTCCGGTCGGTGGCGAGAAGGCGATCGGTCCGGTGTCGGCGGCTCCGTGGGGCAGCGCCAGCATCCTGATCATCTCGTGGGCGTACATCGCGCTGCTCGGCCGCGACGGCGTACGGCGTGCGACCGAGATCGCCATCCTGAACGCCAACTACATGCAGGTGCGCCTCGGTGAGCACTTCGACGTGCTCTTCCGTGGGGCCAACGGCCGGTGCGCGCACGAGTTCATCCTCGATCTGCGCCCCTTCCGGGAGGCGGGAATCACCGAGGAGGACGTGGCCAAGCGGCTCCAGGACTACGGCTTCCACAGCCCGACGATGTCGTGGCCGGTGATCGGCACGATCATGATCGAGCCCACGGAGTCCGAACCGAAGACGGAACTCGACCGGTTCTGCGACGCGCTCGTGTCGATTCGCGCCGAGATTCAGCAGGTCGAGCTCGGCATCGCCGATGCGGAGGACAACCCGCTCAGGAACGCGCCGCACACGGCCGCGGTCGTGACGGCCGACGAGTGGGAACATGCCTACACACGAACGCAGGCCGCATGGCCGGCGGCGTGGACGCGGGCCCACAAGTTCTGGCCGTTCGTCGGCCGGGTGAACAACGCGCACGGCGACCGGAACCTCGTCTGCTCCTGCCCGCCGGTGGAGGAGTACGCCGGCTCCGCATGATCCGGAGCCCGTGATGCGGAGTCCGTCGCGGCGAGCACGATGACGCGGGAGGCCTCGCTCCGCTGGACCGTGCTGGTCGACGGTCCGCAGCCCGGCGCCGTGAACATGGCACGGGACGTGGCGCTCGCGAGGGCGGTGTCCGACGCGGTGGAGGAGACGCCGGGCGCCGGTCGGACGACGTCGGGCGAGCAGTCCGGAAGGGCCGGAGGCGACGATTCGCTTGCGGCCTTTCTGCGTTTCTACGCCTGGAGCCGCCCGACGCTGTCCTTCGGTCGAAACGAGCCGGCTCGTGAGCGCTTCGACCCGGAGACGCTGGAGGCCGCGGGGGTGGATGTGGTGCGGCGTCCGACCGGGGGTCGCGCCGTGCTGCACGACCGCGAGGTCACCTACTCCATCGCGGTTCCGGCCTCGGCGCTGGGTGGACCCCGTGAGACCTACCGCCTGGTGAACGATGCGCTCGCGGCGGCGCTGGCGACGCTGGGTGCGAACGTATCGCTCGCCGGGGACGCGGATGCGCTCACGCCCGACGCGGGACCGTGCTTCGACCGGCCCGCCGCCGGCGAGGTGGTCGCGCGTGGTCGGAAGCTGGTGGGGAGCGCCCAGGCGAGAACCGGCAAGGCGCTGCTCCAGCACGGTTCGATCCTGCTGCACGACGATCAGGTCCGGATTCCCGAGCTGCTGCGGGAGGGCGTCGAGATTCCGGGGGCTGGTCCCGCCGGGCGTCCCGTCGCGCTGGTCGAACTCGTGGACACGGTACCCGAACCGTCCCGGGTGGCCATGGTCGTGGCGCGCGAGATGGCCCGTGCTCTTCCCGGCCGGTGGCCGCCCGGTGGCCGCCCGAGCGCGGAGGGCGGGTGGGGCCCGTACGCCCGGGCCGTGGGGATCGAGCCGGAGTTCAGGAGTCCGACCTGGACCTGGCGGAGGTAGCCGCCATGGCGCTTCGCGTCGGCTGGCGCGGGCCGACCCCGACGGCGAACTTCGGCTCGATCATTCACGAGCTCGAGCCAGGACCGACGTCATGAAGCAGACCCTGCCCGCCCTCCGATATCCGATCGCGCTCTGCGTCGCCGCCCTCACGGCGTGCGGTGACGCGACCGAATCCGGCACCACGGCGGCGATGGCCGGGAACGACGCCTTCTGTGGTCCCGCGCTCGAGGCCGTCGCGGCGTACCAGGCGCAGGCAGGGGCGACTCCGGTCGTGCCCGGTCCGGAGGAGCGGTACGGTGGAACCGCCGTGGTCGGCGTGATCGGTGACCTCTCGGACGGAATGAATGCGCTCGTGTCGGCGGATCACGCCGCCAACCAGCACCAGATCTTCGTGAACCTGATGACGCTGGTTCAGGTCGACGAGAACCTCGATCCGGTTCCGTACCTGGCGGAATCGTGGGAGGTCGCCGAGGACGCGAGTTCCGTCACCTTCAAGCTTCGGGACGATGTACGCTGGCACGACGGGGAGATCACGGACGCGGAGGACGTGGTCTTCACCTTCGATCGTGTCACCACGCCCGAGACGGGCTTCCCGAACGCGGCCTTCTGGGACGGCTACACCGGCGTCGAGATGCTCGACGCGCGCACGGTACGCTTCACCATGGAGCCGCACGCCGACTTCATGGATCCGTGGCGGTCGGTCGCGATCATGCCGGAACACCTGCTCGGAGACGTTCCGCCGGCCGAGCTCAAGCAGCACCCGTACGGCACGCAGTGCCCGGTCGGGAACGGCCCGTTCGTCTTCGGTGCGCACCGCCCTCAGGAGAGCTGGACGTTCACGGCCAATCCGGAATTCCCAGCCGACCTAGGCGGTCGCCCCTACGTCGACCGCTACGTGCTGCGTATCGTCCCGGAGCCGACGACCCTCCTGACCGAACTGCTGACCGAGAACATCGATGTCTACATGAGCCCGCCGGCCGATCAGGCGGCCCAGATCGTGGCGGAGCCCGGGATCGACTTCCTGGCCTACGACTTCCGCGACTACGTGTACGTCGCCTGGAACAGCCGGCGCCCCGCGCTCGCCGACTCCGACGTCCGCAGGGCCCTCACGCTCGGGACGAATCGGGCCGAGATCGTCGAGGCGCTGCTGGCCGGGTACGGGCAGGTCGCCAACACCTCCGTGCCGCCCTTCCACTGGGCGTACGACCCCTCGCTCGAGGGGGTGGACGCGTACGACCCGAACGAGGCGATGCGTCTGCTCGAAGCTGCAGGATGGACCGATCGGGACGGGGACGGCATCCGCGAGAACGCGGCGGGTGTCCCGCTCGAGCTGGAGGTGAAGTTCAACGACGGCAACCAGATCCGGCAGGACATCGCGGAGATCATGCAGGCCCAGCTGTCACGGATCGGCGTGGCCGTGCAGCCGACCGTGGTGGAGTGGACGACGCTCATCGAGCAGATCACGTCCGAGGAGCGGAACTTCGACGGGGTCGTGATCGGATGGGTCACCGAGCTCAAGGTGGACGATACCGACCTGTTCTCGGGCGAGCGCCTCGACGGTCCGTACGCTTTCTCGGGTACGCAGAACGCACGGCTCGATCAGCTGCTCGACACGCTCCAGACCATCGTCGACCGGGACGAAGCGCTTCCTCTCTGGAGAGAGTACCAGCGCGTCCTCAACGAGGTGCACCCGTACACCTTCCTCTACTACAGCGACCGACTGGCCGGGGTGAACGAGCGGGTCCGGAACGTCGAGATGGACGTGCGGGGCGAGTGGCTGAACATCGACGACTGGTGGATCGAGCCGGCGGAGCGGAGACAGCGGTAGGGATTACTGGCGCGTTCGCCGCGCGGTTCTCATCTTCGGCCCCATCATGATTCGGGGCCCCGACCCGCGATTCGGGTGGGCTCCCGATCCACCGTCCTGCCCCAGCGACTCCCACGCCGAAGCTATGCGCACGATGTTGTCCGACCTCCCGTCTCGAACCCTCACATTCACTGGCGCCCTCCTCGTTCTCGGCGCCTGCGGAGGTGAGCCGAGCACCGAGGCGTCGACACGCCAGGCCGCCACCGACGAGTTCTGTGAGCCGGCTCTCGCCGCGGTCGAGGCGTTCCAGGCGGAGGTGGCGTCCGAGCCGGTGATGCCGGGGCCCGCCGAGAGGTATGGCGGGACGCTCGTGGTCGGTGGTCTCGGCGAGCTCGGCGATGGCATGAACGGTTTCGTGTCCCAGGACGATGCGGCCTCGCAGCACCAGAGCTTCGTGAACCTGATGACGCTGCTCCTCTACGATGGCGAGCTGCAGCCGGAGCCGTATCTGGCCGAGTCCTGGGATGTCTCGGAGGACGGGACCACGTTGACGTTCACGCTTCGTGACGACGTCTACTGGCACGACGGGGAGATCACGGACGCCGAGGATGTCGTGTTCAGCTTCGAGACGGTGAAGAACCCGGAGACCGGATACCCCAACCCCGCGTACTTCGACCCGTACACGTCCGTCGAGGCCATCGACGAGCGGACGGTCCGGTTCACGCTCGAACCGCATGCGGAGTTCCTGGTGGTGTGGGGCGCCCTGATCATCATGCCGGAGCATCTTCTGGGAGATGTCCCGCCGGAGCAGCTCCGTCAGCACCCGTACGGGTCCCAGTGCCCGGTCGGGAACGGTCCCTTCGTCTTCTCGTCGCACCGACCGCAGGAGAGCTGGACATTCACGGCAAATCCCGGATTTCCCGCAGGCCTCGGTGGGCGGCCGTATGTCGATCGCTACGTGTACCGCGCCATTCCCGAGCAGACGACGCTCCTGACCGACCTGTTCACCGGTAGCGTGGACATCAACATGGCGCTCAGAGCCGACCAGGCGGCCGAGGTCATCGCCGAGCCCGAGGTCGAACTGGAAACCTATACGCGTCGCGCGTACGACTTCGTGGGCTGGAACGCGCGACGTGCGAAGCTGGAGGACCCGAGAGTTCGCCGCGCGATCACGCTGGGCACGAACCGCCGGGAGATCGTGGACGCCCTTCTCGCGGGGTACGGGGAGATCGCCAACAGCAGCGTCCCGCCGTACCACTGGGCGTACGATCCGTCGTTGCGCGACATGTACGGATACGACCCGGACGAGGCGCGCCGGCTCCTGGACGAGGCGGGCTGGGTCGATCGGGACGGTGACGGAATCCGTGAGAACTCGGACGGCGTTCCGCTGTCGCTCGAGGTGAAGTTCAACGAGGGCAACCAGACGCGTCAGGACGTCGGTGAGATCATGCAGGCCCAGCTCGTCCAGATCGGCGTGGACCTGAAGCCGACCGTCGTCGAGTTCAATACGCTGGTCGAGCAGATCACGGGAGAGGCGCGGAACTTCGACGGAGTCATCCTGGGTTGGACGCCGGGCTACAAGCTCGACGACAAGGACATCTTCCACAGCGACCGCATCGAAGGTCCGTACGCCTTTTCAGGCACGGACAACCCCGAGGTCGACCGGTACATCGACACGCTCCAGACCATTCTGGACCGTGACGAGGCGCGCCCGCTCTGGATGGAGTACCAGCGCGTGCTGGCGGAGGAACAGCCGTACACCTTCCTCTACTATCCGCCGGGCCTCGTCGCATATCGCGACCGCGTGAACGGCATCGACATGGACGTCAGCGGGGAGTGGGCCGGCATCAGGGACTGGTGGATCGAGCCGTCGGAGCGTCGCCAGCGGTGACGCCCACATGATCCGGTACCTCCTCCGCCGCCTCCTCGGCGCGATCCCGCTGGTACTGGGTGTCGCGACGGTTGTTTTCTTCGTGGTGCAGCTCGCCCCGGGTGATCCCGCGAACCTGATGCTCTCCCCCGGTGTGGACGAAGCGGTCCTGGCGCAGACGCGCGCCAATTTCGGTCTCGACGACCCGCTTCCGGTGCGGTACGTGAAGTGGCTCGGATCGATGGCCCGGGGCGACCTCGGCTATTCCTTCAGCCACGGCCGTCCGGTGATCGCGGTGATCGGCGACATGCTGCCGAACACGCTCATCCTTTCGGCCGCCGCGCTGTTCATCGCGTTCGTCGTCGGGGTGGGGATCGGGATCGTGCAGGCCATCCGCCCCTATTCGGTGTCGGACTCGGTACTGAGCGTCGTCGCGCTCTTCTTCTACTCGATGCCCTCCTTCTGGCTCGCGCTGATGCTGATCCTCGTGTTCAGCTACTTCGCGCGAAACGTGTGGGATCTGCCGATCTGGTTCCCCGCCTCGGGCACGCGGTCCCCCGATTACGACCTGATGTCCACGGGGCAGCAGATCGTGGATCGACTCCGTCACCTCGTCCTTCCGGTCACAGCCCTCTGGCTGGTGCTCGCCGCGGGTGTGGCGCGGTACACGCGGGGCTCTCTCCTCGAGGTCGTCGGCCAGGACTACGTCCGGACGGCGCGCGCCAAGGGGCTGCCGGAGCGGACGGTGATCCTGAAGCACGCGCTCCGAAACGCCCTGATTCCGGTCGTGACGCTGCTGGGTCTCTATCTGCCGGTGCTGTTCAGTGGCACGGTGTTCATCGAGACGATCTTCGCCTGGCCGGGGATGGGAAAGACGATCTTCGACGCCATCGGCACCCGGGACTATCCGCTGGTCATGGCCTCCAGCATGATCTTCGCCGGCATGGTCGTGATCGGGAATCTGATCGCGGACGTCCTGTATGCGGTCGTGGATCCGCGGATCCGATATGACTGAGGGGAGAGTGGAGGAGCCGGTGACACGGCCCGCCCGCAGCTTCCCGCTGTGGTGGCTGCCGGGTGCATCGATGATCCGCGTGGGCCGCTGGCACCTGGGTGTGCTCGTGCTCGGGCTCTGGGTGCACTCGCTCATCCTGCTCGTCGTCCGCGCCCCGCGGATTCCGGATGTCTGGTTCTCCGGATTCGACGGCAAGCTGGCCGTGCTCACGCTGGCCGCGACGTTCGGGGGGCTCGTTCTCTATACGTGGAGTGACCCCGACGCGCGGAAGTCGCTTCTCGGCCCCCGATGGCACCCGACGGTGCGGTCCTTCCAGCGGAACCACATGGCGGTAGTGGGCGCGTGGGTGGTGGTCGCCGCGTACCTGCTGGCGGTTCTCGCACCCCTGCTCGCGCCGTACGACCCGTCGCTGCAGGGCGACCTGGTACAGATGCGTCTGACCGGGCCCTCGGCGGCTCACCCG
>DATFJS010000424.1:0-8423 GCA_035269045.1 Longimicrobiales bacterium
CCGACGGATGTCGTCGTGCGCCAGCGGCTGCTCCACCATCATGAGATCCAGCGGATCGAACCCCCGGAGGTGGTCGACGTCCTCGAGGGTGTAGGCGGAGTTCGCGTCGACCATGAGGGCCGCCTCCGGAAACTCCTTCCGGACGCCGGCCACCATCTCGACGTCGCGGCCCGGCTTGATCTTCATCTTGATCCGCTCGTACCCGGCTTCGATGTAGCCGGCGACCTTGTCGATGAGGGCGTCGTCGCTCTTCTGAAGCCCCACCGACACCCCGACCGGCACGGCGCGCATCGAGCCGCCGAGCGTCTCGGCCAGTGGACGCTCCTCGAGACGTGACCAGAGTTCCCAGGTCGCCATCTCGATTCCGGCCTTGGCCATGGGGTGACCGCGGACCCACGACATCGCGCCGAGCACGTCGGAGGGATGCCGCAGTTCGCGACCCACGACCGCCGGTGCGAGAAAGTCACGCAGAACGTGCCACGCCGTCTCCGTGGTCTCGTACGAGTAGCCCGGATCCTCGGCCGCCACGCATTCGCCCCACCCCGTCTCCCCCTCGCCGTGCACGGTGACGACGATGATGGAGCGCTCCTGCCGACCGCCGGAGCTGATCTCGAACCGCTCGCGCAGACTGAGCGGGACGATGCGGAGTTCGATTCGGTCGATCCTGACGCTTGTGTTCATGTCCCGCGGGCGGAGGGTGGCGAGCCGGGTACTCCGGAGTCGGCGCGCGTGCCGTGATACGTTTCCTCGAGCAAACGGTATGCCGCCGCACCGTCGGAGGTCCGCGTCATGCCCACGACGGCCCATCCGGCGTCGAGCGCCGGAGCCAGCGCCGCCCTCGTCGCGACCCGCCACGCCCACGCCTGTTCGGGGTCGCTCCGCTTCAGACGCTGGAGTTCACCCGGCACCGGGACGCGATACTCGTGCCCCATCCGTGGCTCGACGACCTTCGGGGTCTCCGCATCCACCATCGGGCGACCGGCGCCGGACACCTCGAACGCATGCACCGGCTCCCTGTCCGGCCAAGACCGCGGCGCGAGGGTCCCGCTCTCCTCGGCGTCCGTCACTCGCCCCTCCCGGAGATTCCAGCGCGCGACGAGACGGTCCGTACCGATCCCCGTGTGGAGTGGGGATGTCGAGCCACCGTACATCTGCATCACGTAGAGGTCCGCGACCGCGCCGAGGCGCTCGACGTTCAGCCATCCGTTGCGAGCCTCGAGCGGGTCCCACGTCCACTGCATGGTTCGGGCGCCCGCCTCCAGGGCCCGCGCCCGCTGATGCCACTTCAGACGACGTCCGATGCCTTCGTCCCGGATGTCGGAGCGGACCGCGAGGATGTCGGACCAGTGGACCAGTTCCCCTCCGCGCACCCCCGTGATCCCGAAAACGAACCCGACCATCTCGCCGTCCCGGAAGGCACCGGCAGCCACACCACCTACGCCCTGCGCGACCTTCTGAAGCGATGCCGGAACTCCCTCGGTGAATCCCGGCCCCCAGATCTCGTCCTGGAAGGCGAAGGCGGCCCGGTACTCCTCCATTCCCGCGAGGTCGCGGATGACGATGTCGCTCACGGGGAGCCGTCCGTGGTGTCGAGGAGCCGGTAGCTCTCGTCGAGAAGCTCGACGGGGTGGACCACGTCCATCTTCGAGCCCGCCAGGATGAGGCCGGCGCCGATCTGCATCATGCATCCGGGGTTCCCGGTGGCCACGCAGGGCGCGCCGGTCGCACGCACCTCGGACACCTTCCGTTCGCCGATGGCACCGCCCAGCTCGGGGTGCGTCATCCCGTAGATCCCCGCCCCACCGCAGCACGCGTCCGGGTCGGAGACCATCCGGACCTGAAGACCCGGGATGGCCGCGAGCACCACCTCCGTCGCGTCGTCCGCGCGCTGGGCGTGTCGGAGATGGCAGGGCGGATCGTAGGCGACGCTGCCGCGCAGTTCCGCGCCGGGCATCGGACCCAGATCCGCCAGCACCTCGGTGACGTCGCGTACCCGGTCCGAGAACACGGCGGCGCGCTCGGCCCACGCCGGGTCGTTCGCGAACCACTCCCCGTACTCCTTCATCGCGGCGCCGCACCCCGCGGCATCCGTCGCGACCACGTCCACCCCGAGCCGTTCGACCTCCCCGATGCGAGCACGGGCGAGCGCAAGCGATCCGTCGTGATCGCCGGCGTGGGCGTGGAGGGCTCCACAGCACCCTCCGGCCCGGAGGCGGACGACGGAGCACCCATTCCGCTTCAGGACACGCTCGGATGCATCCACGACCCGCGAGAAGAGTCCCCCCTGCACGCACCCGGGCAGCAGCGCCACGCGCGGGCCACCGGCGCGCGCCGCTCGAGGGGTGGTGGAAGCGAGCGGCGGCGCTGTCGGTGTCTGCGAGGTGGTCACATCGCGGGCTCCGCGCGAGGTCCGTCGGCCACCCGACGCCTCCAGCATCGCTGCGGCGAACCGGGCCGCCCGGCCGTTCGGTCCCGACGGCGCCAGACGCCGAGCCAGGCGCGGAAGCCCCAGGCCCCGTGCCAGCCGCGCTGCAGCGAGCGAGGCCCGGAGAACCATCGGGCTGCGGAATACACGAAGCATGGTCTCGACCACCGGCCCGGCCGTCCGCTGCCGCGCGGGACGCGCGGCGCGGGCCACCTGCCGCGCCGACTCCAGCAGGGAGCCGTACGGAACACTGGACGGGCAGACCGGCTCGCACGCCCGACATCCCAGGCAGCGGTCGATGTGTGTCTGGAAGGCGTCCCCTGCCGGGTCGAGTCGGCCTTCCGCCACGGCCCGCATCAGGTGGAGTCGGCCCCGTGGCGAGTCCGCCTCGTCCCCGAGCTCGCGGTACGTCGGACACGCCGGAAGACAGAATCCGCAGTGGACGCAGGTGAGCAGCCCCTCCTCGACGCCGTCGACCCGCTTCGCGAGCGCATCGATCGACGAGTGACCCGTCCCGGAAGATTCCCTCACGGCCCATCCTCCCCGTCCGACGTCGTCGTCGGCCCGAGCGTGTCACCGAAGACCGCCACCACCCGCCGGGCGATCGCCTCGGTGGCGGAGGCGGAGGAATCCACCGAATGCGTCGCCCGGCGCACCGCGCGCCGCACACCCTCCGGTCCGCGCAGGATCGCGACGCCGCCGCCCTCCCGTGCCATCGCTTCGGCCAGCTCGCTCCACCTCTCCGGGGCCGAGGTCCCGTGTCCGGCCTCGGAATCCGACGGCGTCGACGGGGCCGCCCCGGTCGCAGCCGGCCGGGTGGAGAGCCTGCCGCGGCGCAGGGTCGGGTCCCAGGCCCACCGCGCCCCCCGCATCGATGCCACGACCTCCGCGAACCGTCCCCCCTCGTCGCCGTCGGCTCCCGGGCGTACGTCGGCGAGGATCCCCGACTCGTCGGCGACCGTCGGCGCACCGTCGCGCTCGACCTGCGCGCGCCCGAACGGTTCGTCCAGCTCGAACGCCGCCACGAAGGCACGGAGGGCGTCGACGCCGGTGTCGTGCCGGGCGGGCGTTCCACGGAGATCGACGAGCCGGGCGCGTTCGTGCCTCACCCATGCGACCGTTCCACACAGCAGCACCGCGTGCCCATCGGCCGTGACGACCTGTGGATGGGGCCAGCCCGGAAGCGCGCTCCGGTCGTCGCACGGGAGCCAGCGGAGGACCTCCATCACCTCGGGCATCGGATATGCCCGCAGGGTGACCTCCTCCACACGGCCCAGCGCCCCCTCCCCGACGAACAGTCCGAGGAGGTCGAAGCCCGCGACGTTCTTCACGACGCGCCCCCCGAGATGGAGGCGTCCGCCGTCCGGTGGGATCACCGTGGCGCCCAGGACCGACTCCCGGATCGGACCCCACATCGCTTCCAGCGGACCGAGGCCTCGATGCAGCGCCTCGGCGGTCGAGAGGTCGGGCCGGGCTGCCGCGATCGGCGACCACTGTCCGTCCGCGGCCATCGCGCTCTGCACGTCGCCCCATGGAACGTCGCCCGGAGCCCGGACGGAGAGGTCCGGTGGGTTCACCTCGATGCCGGTGACGGATGGGGGCGGCGTGAACCCGGACGTCGACGCGCCCGCCGGTGCCCCCATGTCACCCGACCCGGTGGCGACCGGCTCCTCGTCGGGCAGGACCTTGCCGGGATTCCAGCGCAGCTCGGGGTCGAACGCGTCGCGCACCGCGGCCATCGCCTGCCGCTCCGCGGGTCCTGCGATCAGGCGCACATAGTCGCGCTTGTCCATGCCGACGCCGTGCTCCCCCGTGATCGTTCCTCCGGCATCGACACACAGCTTCATGATCTCGCCCGCCGCCTTCTCGACCCGCTCGGTGACCTCCGCGTCGCGGCGGTCGTAGAGGATGTTGGGGTGGAGGTTCCCGTCGCCGGCGTGGAAGACGTTGGCGATCCGGAGTTCGTGACGCGCGGCGATCTGATCGATGCCCCTGAGCACCTCCGGGAGCACCGAGCGGGGCACCGTCGCGTCCTGCACCATGAGGTCCGGCGCCAGTCGACCCATCGTCCCGAACGCCTTCTTCCGTCCCTGCCAGAGACGGAGCCGTTCCGCGTCGTCGGTCGCGCGCCTGACCTCCGTGGCCCCCGCGCGCAGACAATGGGCCTCCGCGCGGTCCGCATCCGCATCGAGTTCGAACTCGTTGCCGTCGAACTCGACCACCAGCGCGGCGCCGACACCCGTGGGATATCCGGCCCGGAAGGGGCTCGCCTCGACGGCGGAGATCGTGTGCCGATCGACGATCTCGAGCGCGGCGGGAAGGAGGCCGTCGGAGATGATGGCCGTCACGGCCTCGCCCGCCTCGGCGGTGGTCTCGAACAGCCCGAGCAGGGTCCGCACCCCCTCGGTCTCCGGGACGAGGCCGAGCTCGATCTCCGTGACCAGCCCGAAGCAGCCCTCCGATCCGATGATCGGACCGAGCAGGTCGGGCGCGTCGCCACGGGGGCGATTCGCCCCGCCCAGCTCCACGATCCGGCCGGCCCCGTCGATCAGCGTCAGCCCCTGCACGTACCTGCGCGTCACGCCGTACTTGAGGCAGTGGGGCCCGCCGGAATTTTCGGCGACGTTTCCGCCCAGCGTGCACGCTGCCTGCGACGAGGGGTCGGGCGCGTACACCAGTCCATGGGGGCGGACCAGCGCGGCCAGCTGCGAATTCCGGACCCCGGCCTGGACACGGGCTCGGCGGCGGTCGGGGTCGAAGCTAAGGATCCGATTCATCCGCGCCGTGCCCAGCATGACGCTTCCGGGGGCGGCCACGGCCCCGCCCGACAGGCCGGTGCCGGCTCCGCGGGGGACGATCGCGAGGCCGGCCTCGTGCACCGCCTCCACGACCGCGGCGGCCTCGGCCGTGTCGGAGGGGAGAACGACGGCAAGCGGCGTCTGGTGGAATCGACCCAGCGCGTCCGTCTCGTAGACGAGCAGGCGCTCGGGGTCCGACACCACGGCTCCGTCGCCCACGATGTCGCGCAGTCGTCGGGCGAGATCGGGCGAAAGGATGTCCATCGGGCGGGGCGGGGGCGACGCCGGAGCGGCGGGGTGCGCGGAGGAGGTCATCCCCCTTGATCTACTCCGGACCGGCGGCCGTGTCCACATGGTGAAGGAGGGCGCGGAGCGACGCTTCGGCCGCGGAGCGCAGATCCTCCGGCACCGTGTCCCCGTAGACCTCCTCCCAGATGTCCTCCGGGGAGGCGGAGGGGCGTGAGGCCCGCACGGCTCGCACAGCCGCGATCCGCTCCTCCCGGTGCGCCCGGTACCGCTCGATGACGCGCGCCGGGTCGGTGACGACGGGCCCGTGCGCCGGATGGATGGTGTCCGGCTTCAGCGCCTCGATCCGGTCCAGGGAGGCGAGGTAGTCCGCCACGCACCCGGGGTACTCCGCCACCCATGTGGTGTCGCCCTCGCCGAGCACGAGATCGCCTGCGAAGACAGTGCGCCACTCGGGGTGATGGAAGCAGAGGTGGTCACGCGTGTGACCGGGTGTCGGTACGCAGATCAGCGAACCGGCGTCGGTATCGACCCGGTCACCGGCGCGGAGCCGGCGGGCCGTGGCATGTCCGGAACCCACCACGTCCACGACCGAGCGGAGCTGCGACCGGGGGTCGGACAGAGCGCTCAGGAGCGCATCCACCGACCCGGCGTGGTCCGCGTGCCCATGGGTCAGCACCACGGTCACCTCCTCGGCGCCCACGACGGAATCGACGACGGCCCGAACGTGGGCGTCCACGTCCGGGCCGGGGTCGATCACGGCAACGCGCCGAATCCCGAGGATCCAGGTGCGGGTGCCGGTCGATGTGAAGGGGCCGGCGTTGTCGGCGCGGATCGAGCGAAGCCCGTCCACGACGACTACCGCCCCCGAACTCCGATCAGCGGCGTTCGGCCGCGATCTGCTCGGCGAGCTTGTCCGCGACCGCCGAGATCTCCTTCTCGTCGTCCTCGGTGAATGCGGCCTCGTCCGAGGAGTCCACGTCGATCTGACCGAAGATCTGGTCACCCGCACGGATCAGGACGACGATCTCGGACCGGGTGTCCGGGTTGCAGGCGAGATAGTTCTCGACCTCGGTCACGTCGTTCACGATCTGGTTCGCCTTCTCGGCGACCGCCGTTCCGCAGACGCCCGTTCCGACCGGGATCTTGGCGTGCTCGGTCGGAGCTCCCACGTAGTTGTGGAGCCAGAGCTCGTTCTTTTCCTCGTTGAAGAGATAGACGCCCACCCAGTCGAATCGGGGGTCGGACTTCTGGATCTGCTTCACCGCGTTGCGCAGAAGGGCGTCGGAGAGGTGTCCCTCGTCCCGAAGCCGCTGCAGGTCGTGTACGACGGTCGTCCCGTCAAGCATCGTGTCTCCTGACTTCATTGGTTCGCGAGGTGCCGCCGCGGATCGTCCACGGGGTGCCGTCGCAGGCCCGGAGTGCCGCGAATCGGGGCTCCGGGCGGGCGTTCCAGACAGCCTTGAAGGGTAGAAACGCCCCTGAATCGCGTCAACGGATGCGAGACATGTCCCTTCGCGGCGCGTGCGCCGTCATCGCGGCGTGAAGTCCGTATCCGGCGTCAGCGATCGCACGAATGCGGCGAGCAGTCGGGCCGTCGCCTCGAGGTCGGAAAGGCTCACCACTTCGTTCGGTGAGTGCATGTAGCGGTTCGGCACCGAGATCAGGCCGGTCGGAATTCCGCTCCGTACCAGCTGGATGCCGTCGGCGTCGGTCCGCGTCATCCGCGGTGAGGCCTGAATGGTGTGATCGATGCCCTCCGCATCGGCCACCTCGACGAGACGCTCGAAGACCTCCGGATGCGCGGCCGACCCGCGGCTGAGCACGGGGCCACCACCGAGGGTGTGATCGCCGTGCTCCTTCTTCTCGATGTCCGGCACGTCGGTGCTGAAGGTGACATCCACCACCAGCGCCACGTCCGGTTCGAGATCGTACGCGCTCGACCGGGCGCCGCCACCCTGGTAACCGATCTCCTCCTGAGCGGTCGCGACCGCCCAGGCGCCGGCGTGCTCGGCCGGGTCCTTCTTGAGCAGGCGCAGCGCCTCGAGCACGACGTAGGCCCCGATCCGATTGTCGATGGCGCGACTCGCGATGCGATCGCCCGCCAGCTTCACCATCCCGACGTCCACGACCATCGGATCGCCCACGCGAAGCCCCAGCTCCTTCGCCTCGTCGAGCGACCCGACGCCGACGTCCACCCAGAGCTGCTCCATCTTCGAGGCCTTCGCGGCCTCCTCATCCTTCATGAGGTGGATCGCCTTCTTCCCGACGACGCCGGGAACGTCGCCCTCCTTCGCGAGAATCCGGACCCGCTGACCGACCAGCACCTGAGGGTCCCACCCGCCGATTCCGTCGACGTACAGGAACCCCTTGTCGTCGATGTGCGTGACCTGGAGGCCGATCTCGTCGATGTGGCCGGCCATCATGACGCGCGGACGGGCCTCCGGATTCATCCCTGCGTAGGAGTTCCCGATGCGGTCGATCCGGATCTCGTCGGCGAACCCGCCCGCCTCCTCCCGCCAGACTCGCGCCGCACGCTTCTCGAATGTGGACGGGCCGTGCGCGTCGAGGAGTCGGTTCAGAAATACGTCGTTCATCGTGGTGGCATGCTGGTGATGTCGTGAATCGGGAGGTCGTGCGTCGCGCGGTCTCCGGTCGCCCGGTGACGGGGGTCGCCCGGGTGGCGCGCTCAGGATACCCGGTCGTCGTCGTCGAGTCGAATCTCGTTGCGAGGGTCCAGGGGCTCATCGTCTCCCGCTGCCCCCCCGGCGCCGGACCCGCCGCCGCGCCACCCGTCGGCCTCGGGTCCCGCCCCGGGGCCGCCCGATCCATGGAACGCCCCGAACCCCCCGAGGCTCACCTGGAGCCGTCCGTCCTCCACCCTCTTCATGATCTCCCGCACGGCCGCGCGTCGGACCAGCGCCCGGGTAGGCGGGAACAGCAGGGCGAATCCG
>DATFJS010000425.1:0-2957 GCA_035269045.1 Longimicrobiales bacterium
GGGGCCGGACCATCCGGGCACGTCGGACAATGCACGGGAAGACATCGCCGATCGTTCACGACGGCACGGGGCTCTTCGAGGGTCTCCCTTCGCCGCTGACCGTCACGCGGTACCACTCCCTCGTGACGGACCCCGGGGCGCTGCCCGACTCGCTGGTGCCCATCGCATGGTCGGAGGAGGGCGACGCGACGGAGGAGATCCAGGCGATGCGCCACCGCGAGCATCCGGTCTGGGGCGTGCAGTTCCATCCGGAGTCCCTTTTCTCGGAGGGTGGCCATCGGCTGCTTCGCAATTTCCTCGAGATGCGCGGGCGTTCCACCCCGCAGGTGGGGTCCGCGGCATGACGATCCGGGGTGGGTGCGGCGCCGCGTGCCTCACGCTGGTGGCGCTGCTCCCGATCGGTGCGCATGCCCAGACGCCGGACTCGCTGCCGATCCCGCTCCCCGGTCTGCGCATCACGGTCGAGCGTCAGGCCACCGAGGAGGGGGGTGCGGCGCAACTCCGCGTGCCGCTCGACACGCTCTCCCCGCAGATCGCGGCCTCGCTCGAGGAGATCCTCCGGGTGACGCCCCTGATCCGCATCCGCCGCAACGCCCGTGGCCAGGCACAGCCATACCTGCGGGACGGCGACGACCGTCGTGTCGCGGTCCTGCTGGACGGGGTCCCGATCTCGCTCGGGTACGACCATCGTGCCGACCTCTCCACCGTTCCGATGTTCGCTGCGCGGTCCCTGACCCTCACCAGAGGCCCTGCACCGCTGGCGTTCGGCCCGAACGTCACGGTCGGCGCGGTGGAGGTGGACCTGTCGGGGCGGGAGCCGCGGGCGGCCGGACGTGTGCCGTTCCGACTCGATCTGGAGGCGGGGGCACCGGCGTCCTGGCGCGTCGCGGCGCAGGGGGAGGGGGTGATCGCTCCCGGCGCCACCGAGCTCGCGATGCGGGTCGGCGGCTCGCACGTGCAGTGGGACGGCAGCGCGGTGTCGTCGAACGCCGACGCCTCGCCGTTCCTCGAGGGAGCGGATGGCCTCCGCCTTGCCAGCGACGTACGACGCACCAGCGGCTTCGCGGCGCTGCGCTGGAGCGGCGAGGGGGACGGGTGGCTGGGCGTGACCGCGCTCGTGAACCGGTCGGAGCGCGGGATCCCCCCGGAGGCGCACATCGAGCGGCCGCGCTTCTGGCGCTCCCCGGTGGAGGAGGGGGGCACGCTCCTGGCGTCGGCGGGCACGCCCCGGATCGAGACGTCGGTGGGAGGACTCCATGCGTCCCTCCAGGGTGCCGTGCGAACGGGCGAGCTGCAGATCGACGACTACACCTCGTCGGACTACTCGACCGTTCGGCGGACCGAGTTCCAGGACGATCGAACCACGACCATGCGCGGGGTGGCGACGCTCGATCCGACGTCGGCCACGCGGATCACGCTCGGCGGGACGGTCACGTCGACGCGGCATCTCGAGCGCATCGACGCCGCGCCCTGGCAGCGTTACCGACAGCGGCTGTGGAGCGGCTCGCTCGAGGCGGCCTGGCGTCTCGGGCCCATGGAACTCGACGCCGGTCTGTCGCTGGACGCGGCCGACACGCCGGCCTCCGGGGACAAGCCCCCCCTCGAGCGTCAGGAGGAGTGGGGGGTGCGGGTCGGCGCGGCCTGGCCGCTGTCGCCGACGCTTCGCATCCACGCTACCGCGGGACGGCGTGCCCGTTTTCCATCGTTGCGCGAGCTCTATGCCGGTCCGCTGGCGCGTTTCGAGCCGAACCCCACGCTGCGGCCGGAGCGGCTCGCGGTGGTGGAGGGGGGAGCCACGTGGCGCCGTGGCGTCGCCCAGCTGCAGGTCGTCGCCTTCCATCAGGATCTGGCGGACGGGATCGTGCGGGTCACCCTGGACGGTGGGGGCCCCCCGCGCTTCCAGCGCCGGAACCTCGATGTCCTGAAGTCGACCGGAATCGAGTTCCTGGGGAGTGGGAGCTGGTCGGGCGTCGACCTTCGGGGCGACGCATCGCTGCAGCACGTTCGCGGCTTCGAGGACGGATCGGAGCGCGATGTCGAGTACGCCCCCGCCTTCGCCGGGTCGGTGGCCGCCGGAACGGCGCTGCCGTGGGACGTGAGGGGCGAAGTCGCCGCGCGGTGGGAATCGTCTCAGCTGTGTCGCAGCCCGGGGTCGACCGGTCCCGATTCCTCCTCGACCGACGAGTTCTCGAACGACCCTGCGTTCGATCTCGAGCTGCGTCGTGATGTCGGGTCCCCGGGGTCCGGGCTCTTCCGGAGCATCCAGGCGATGCTTCGTGTCGGCAATCTCACGGACGCCGCGGTCTACGATCAGTGCGGGCTTCCGCGCCCCGGCAGAACGATGTCGATCGGCTTCCGGGTCTGGTAGGTCGGGGCCAAAGTCCTACCTTCCGAGTCCGGCGGGTCCACACGGGGCGCGCCGTCACACCACGGGCTCGCCCGCGCATGATTCGCGTCACCTTTCTCGGAACCGCAGCCGCTCGCCCTACCGTCGGTCGCAACGTCACCGGCATCGCCGTCCAGCGTGAGGGCGACGTCCTTCTCTTCGACTGCGGGGAGGGGACGCAGCGCCAGATGATGCGGTACCAGACCGGATTCGGTCTGCGACACATCTTCGTCACGCACATCCACGCCGACCATATCCTCGGAATTCCCGGACTCGTGCGGACCATGGGCCTCCAGGGCCGCACCGAGCCGCTGACCCTCTACGGTCCGCCCGGAAGCCGGCGTGTGCTCATCGACGCGGTCCACCTCGGGGTCGAACGTCTGCCTTTCGAGATCCGGGTGAAGGAGGTCACGGATGGCGACACCGTGTCCTTCGACGGGTGGCACATCGACGTGTTCTCGGTCGTGCACAAGCACAACGCAGTGGGATTCCGCCTGCGGGAGGACGATCGCCTCGGGCGGTTCGACGTGGAGCGTGCCCGGGCCCTCGGCGTGCCGGAGGGGCCCCTGTT
>DATFJS010000426.1:0-5609 GCA_035269045.1 Longimicrobiales bacterium
ATAGACAGCGGCGTCCTCGGCGACGACATCCTGAATGGATACGCCGATTCGGGGCCGTCGCACGTGCCCGAACTCGATGAGATCCTCCATCACGCGGCGCGCCAGGTTGATCGGAATGGCGAATCCATATCCCTGATATGAGCCCGTGGTGGACGCGATGGCCGAGTTGATGCCGACGACCTGGCCCTGGAGGTTCACCATGGGTCCGCCGGAGTTGCCCGGGTTGATGACCGCGTCGGTCTGGATGAAGTCCTCGATCGCGAATCCGGCGAGCGGGTCGCCGTTCGGGGTCGAACGACCCTGAAGATCTCGCTGCAGCAGGTTCAGATTCCGACCGCGGGCGCTGATGATGCCCGCCGTCACCGTGTAGTCGAGCTGGCTGCCCGACCCGAACCCCGGGTTTCCGATCGCGAGGACCCATTCACCCACATCCACCTCGTCGGAGTCGCCGAACGAGAGGGTACCGGGGACGGACGCCTCGGGGATGCGGATGACGGCCACGTCCGTGAGGGGATCGCCCCCGATGAATTCGGCGTCCACGTACTCCCGGTTGGGGAAGTAGACACGGAGGGACGACGCGTTCTCCACCACGTGGTTGTTCGTGAGGATGTAGCCGTCCTCGGACACCACGAAGCCCGATCCTCCGGCGGTGCGGGGAGCGTCGTTCTCGGGCATGGGCCCGAAGAAGTCCTCGAATCCCGGCGGAAGCTCAGGCTGGGAACCACGCGCCGCCGAAGCCGGAATGGTGGCTTCGATGCGGACCACGGACGACGTGACCGCCTCGGCCACGTTGACGAAGGCTTCCGACAGATCGGTGGCGGGTGCGACCGCCGTCGCCGAGACCTGGGGCGTACTGTCGAGCACCGGCATCGCCACCGAGTCCTCGGTCCAGCCGAGGCCCGAGGCGATTCCGACACCGAAGAGGAACGCCGTCGCGGTCGCCGCGACGAGCTTGCCCTTGGCGCGAAGTGGATCGTACATGCGTGTATTCTGGTGCTGGGGTGATCACGTCGGGCGCACCCGATCGTGCGTCTGGTTTCATTGCTGCCGCTGACTTCGAGTACACGAAGGCGGCGAAACGTGGTCCGCTCCGCCACCCCATGATGGGATGACGGAGCGGCCACGGGCGTTGCATCCGGCGCCGCGTGCCGACGCGCCGGAGAGGATCCTTCGCCGCGCGAATTACTTCTCGTCTTCGACGATCTCGTAATCCGCCTCGACCACGTCCTCTTCGTCCTGCGCCTCGGCGCCGGCGTCGGCATCCGGCTCCGCGCCGCCGGCCTCGGCGGTCGCGTCCGGGGCCTCTCCTTCGGCGGCCTGGGCCTGATACATCTCCTGCCCGGCCGCGCTGAACGCCTGCATGAGTTCGTCGCGCGCCGCGTTCAGACGGTCGGCGTCGTCGCTCTTGAGGGCTTCCTTGGCGGCGTCCATCGCCGCTCCGAGCCGCTGCTGCGTCTCGGCGGAGACCTTGTCGCCCCACTCGGCCGAATCCTTCTCGACCTGGTAGACGAGGCTGTCGAGCTGGTTGCGCGCCTCGACCTTCTGGCGACGCTGCTCGTCCTCCTGGGCGTTGGCCTCGGCGTCCTTCACCATCTTGTCGATCTCGTCCTCGCTGAGACCGCTGGACGCCTCGATCCGGATCTTCTGCTCCTTCCCGGTGGCCTTGTCCTGCGCCGACACGTGGAGGATGCCGTTCGCGTCGATGTCGAACGTGACCTCGATCTGCGGCAGGCCCCGCTGTGCCGGCGGGATGCCGGTCAGCTGGAACTTGCCGATCGTCTTGTTGTCGACCGCCATCTTGCGCTCCCCCTGGAGCACGTGGATCTCGACCGTCGTCTGGTTGTCCTCGGCGGTCGAGAACACCTCCGACTTCTTGGTCGGGATCGTCGTGTTGCGCTCGATGAGCGGCGTCATGACCCCACCGAGCGTCTCGATGCCCAGCGAGAGCGGCGTCACGTCGAGCAGCAGCACGTCGGTGACCTCACCCGAGAGCACGCCACCCTGGATCGCCGCACCGACCGCCACGACCTCGTCCGGATTCACGCCCTTGTGGGGGTCGCGACCGAAGAAATCCTTCACGATCTCCTGGATCTTCGGGATCCGCGTCGAACCACCCACCAGGATGACCTGGTCGATCTCGTCCTTCGCGAGCCCCGCGTCGGCCAGCGCCTTCTCCATCGGCGGGATGGTGCGGTTGATCAGGTCCTCGCAGAGCTGCTCGAACTTCGAGCGGCTGAGCTCGATGTTGAGGTGCTTCGGACCCTCCTGCGTGGCCGTGATGAAGGGCAGGTTGATGTCCGTCGACATGGTGGTCGACAGTTCCATCTTCGCCTTCTCGGCGGCCTCCTTGAGCCGCTGGAGGGCCATCGCGTCCTTCGACAGGTCGATGCCCTGCTCCTTCTTGAACTCGTCGATCAGCCAGTCGATGACCTTCTGATCGAAGTCGTCTCCACCGAGATGCGTGTCGCCGTTGGTGGCCTTCACCTCGAAGACGCCGTCTCCGAGCTCGAGGATGGAGATGTCGTACGTACCACCACCGAGGTCGAACACCGCGATCTTCTCGTCGGCGTCGTTGTCGAGGCCATAGGCGAGGGCGGCCGCCGTCGGCTCGTTGATGATGCGGAGCACCTCGAGGCCGGCGATCTTCCCGGCGTCCTTGGTGGCCTGACGCTGCGAGTCGTTGAAGTAGGCCGGCACGGTGATCACGGCCTGTTCGACCGTCGTCCCGAGGTAGTCTTCCGCCGTCTGCTTCATCTTCTGAAGGACGATGGCGGAGATCTCCGGCGGCGAGAACTTCTCGTCCGCGTTCGGGATGTGCACCTCGACGCGACCCTTGTCGTCCGCGGTGACCTCGTACGGCACGAACTTCTCCTCCTCGCGCACTTCCTTGGCCTGGCGGCCCATGAAGCGCTTGATCGAGAAGACCGTGTTGTTCGGATTCGTGATCGCCTGGCGCCGCGCGACCTGACCGACGAGACGCTCCCCGTCCTTGGTGAAGCCGACGACCGACGGGGTCGTGCGACCGCCCTCGGCGTTCGGGATCACGACGGGCTCACCGCCCTCCATGACCGCGACGACGGAGTTCGTCGTGCCGAGGTCGATTCCGATGACCTTGCCCATGTATGTCTCCTGTTGATGAAAGCCGCGCCGATCGCAGCCCGGCGCTCGATTCTGTTCGTCGCCGCCACGGGGGCGGACACACTCCGGAGGTATGTGCAACCCTCGTGCCGCCCGGGGAGGCCCGAATCGGCGCCCGAATCGGGCGACTTCGCGCCAGAATGGCGGGGCACGACGGGCTGTCCGCCACCTCGGCAGATCGGGCCGGTGTCCGGCGGGTGATGCCGATCCGACAGGGATTCCCTAGACTCCTGCGTCCGGGGTGCCCGCGCCCACCCTCCCGGGTGCGCCGGGGCCCAGCACCGTTCCATGCCCGCAGATCCATGACCCGACCGAGGCTTCCCGCACTGTTTCTCATCGGCACCTGCGTCCTCCTGATGGGGGCCGGGTTCGCGTCGGGTGCCGGAGGACCGGTGGACGCGGCGACTGCGGTGGACGCGGCGACGGCCGTGGACGCGGCGGCGGCCGCACCCGCGGCGCAGGACGCGGTGGCGCAGCTCGGGGGAACGGGACAGTCGCTCGACACGCCGCTCTTCGACCGGCTCCGGTCGGTGCTGGGCATGGTGATGCTGCTCGGGATCGCGTGGGTGCTGTCGAACAACCGCGCGAAGATCCCGTGGCGGCTGGTGGCGTGGGGGCTCGGGCTGCAGCTGCTGTTCGCCCTCTTCATCCTCAAGACGCCGATCGGGGGCGACATCTTCGCGGCGCTCAACTCCGCCGTCGTGGCGCTGCTCGGGTTCACGGTGGAGGGGGCCCGGTTCATCTTCGGCGACCTCGTCTACAATACCGTCCCCGTCGGGACCGGCGAGATCGGGGCGGGGGACTTCCAGGCGACGTCGGGCACCGTCGCGCGCACCGGAGCCTTCTTCGCCTTCAACGTGCTGCCCACGATCATCTTCTTCAGTTCACTGATGACCGTGCTCTATCACCTCGGCGTGATGCAGATCCTGGTGAAGGGAATCGCCTGGGTGATGCAGCGCACCATGAGGACGTCGGGGGCCGAGACGCTGTCGGCGGCGGGCAACATCTTCGTCGGCCAGACCGAGGCGCCGCTGCTGATCAAGCCGTTCGTCTCGCGCATGACGCAGTCCGAGCTCATGGCGGTGATGACGGGAGGATTCGCGACGGTGGCCGGAGGGGTGCTCGCCGCGTATGTCGGCCTGCTGGTGGCCTTCTTCCCGGACATCGCGGGGCACCTGATCGCGGCGTCGGTGATGTCCGCGCCCGCGGCCCTGATGATCGCGAAGATCATGCATCCCGAGGACGGGACGCCGGAGACCGCGGGTCAGCTGGTGCTGGGGCACAGCCCGCCGCCGGACGACACGGTGCACTCCGAGAGCGGGCCCGACGATCTGTACGTCCCGCTGGAGATCGATCGCCCCGACGCGAACGCGATCGACGCGGCGGCGCGCGGTGCGTCCGAGGGGCTGCAGCTGGCGCTCAACGTGGCGGCGATGCTGCTCGCGTTCATCGCACTCATCGCGCTGATCAACGCCATTCTCGGGGGCGCGTTCGGGCTGATCGGCGTCGAGGGCGTGACCCTCGAGGGCATCCTCGGATGGCTGCTCGCGCCGCTGACCTGGCTCATGGGCGTCCCGTGGACGGACGCCAACGCGGTCGGACAGCTGCTGGGCATCAAGACGGTGCTGAACGAGTTCGTGGCCTATATCGAACTGTCGTCGATGCTCGGCGACCAGGGGCTGCAGCCGCGCTCGCTGATCATCGCCACCTACGCGCTGTCCGGCTTCGCGAACTTCAGCTCGATCGCGATCCAGATCGGAGGCATCGGCGGGATCGCCCCCGAGCGCCGCTCGGATCTCTCCAGGCTCGGCCTGCGCGCGATGATCGGCGGGTCGCTGGCCGCCTTCCTCACCGCCACCGTCGCGGGGATGATCGTATGACGCTCACCCAGGGTGCGATGAACGACGCCGAGATCCACGCCGCCGCGGCGAAGCTCCGGCAGCGGATCGCCGAGCCTCCGGAGATCTTTCTGGTGCTGGGGTCGGGGCTCGGCGGTGTCGCGGATGCGGTGGAGGATCCGATCGAGATCCCCTTCACGGAGATCGCCGGCCTGCCCGACGCGACGGTGAAGGGGCACGCCGGCCGATTCGTGTCGGGGTACCTCGAAGGCCGACCGGTGTTGGTGCAGTCGGGGCGGTACCATGCCTACGAGGGTCATCCGTACGAGGTCGTGGTCGCGCCGCTCCGGATCGCACACCGCGTCGGGGCGGACACGTTCATCGTGACGAATGCCGCGGGCGGGATCCGGCAGGGGATGACGCCGGGTGACATCGTGGCGATCTCGGACCACCTCAACCTCCACTTCGCGAGCCCGCTCCGGGGGCCCGTGCGGGACGGCGAGGTGCGCTTCCCCGACATGACCGAGGCGTACGACGCATCGCTCCGCGCCCACGCCGTCCGTGTCGCGGAGGAGATCGGGACGCCGATCAGCGAGGGGGTCTACGCGAGCCTCGGCGGGCCGGCCTACGAGA
>DATFJS010000427.1:0-7792 GCA_035269045.1 Longimicrobiales bacterium
ATCGGGGTAGGGCGTTCCGCACGGGACTCGTCCGGCGTCCGGGCGAACACCTCGCGAATGAGCTCGCGGATGTGCGACGAGGAGGCGAGCGCGAGAGAGATCTCGTACCCCGTCCGCTGTGCGAGCTTGTCGACCGCCTCACTCCGGATCGGCGAGTCGACGACCACCGTCACCGCCGAGCCGGTCTTCGTGATCGGGAGGGTGAGGTGCGCGAGTGCCCACTCGGGGGTCACGAGCTCCACCGCCTCGGGGTCGACCGAGTCGGCCTCGGGGAAGATGTAGGGGAGGTCGAACTGCGAGGCGAGGCTCCACTCGATTTCCTTGGGTGACACCACGCCGAGCGCGATCAGCGCCTCACCGAAGTATCCACCGTTCTCCCGCTGATACTCGAGCGCTCGATCGACTTCTTCCTGGCTGATGCGGCCGAAGCCCATCAGGATGTCGCCGATATTCTGCCGTGTTGCCATCATCCACTCCCCGGGGCGCAGCCCGGCTCAGGCGGAAACCGTGTCCGCAATCGATGTTCCTTTCCTTTCCGTCGATGCCGTTCCACCGGAGTCCGGTGAGTCCACATGGTCGAGCACGAGGGCCGTGCGCGCAATCGCCTCCGGTGGATTCGTCCCGGGCTCCGTATTCCCGATCGGCGGGCCGCCGCCCGTCATCGTTGGTCGACCCGGATCACTCCATGCCCGTCCGCGCCTCCCCCGAGCACGCGGAAGGGATAGGCGCCCAGCGGCGCATCGGAGAAATCGAGCACCCACCTGGCACCCGAATCGGGCAGGAGGGGTGATGCGAAAAGTCCGGCGGATTCCGCCCACTCGGCCGCCTCCGGTGGCAGCGAGTCGCGCTCGAATCCGACGGACCGCGCGCGCCGATCCACCGTCTCGATGGACACGTAGTCGCCCGGAGCGACCTCGAGCCACTCGGGCAGCACGGTCTCGGCACCCGATGCGGCGGCGGACAGGCGCAGCGTGTGGACCCGGTCCCGATCCGTGAGGTCCAGCGAGTCCCGCAGAACCTGGTCGGGGCGCAGCTCGGGGCGAGCCTTGCACGCGCTCAGAAGGCAGGCGGCGATCACGACCAGCCAGTTGCGATGCCTCCACGGCGTCACTGCGACGTCCGGACTCCGCACGAGATGCAGAACTCCCAGTCGGCCTCGAGCGCCTCGCCACAGGATCCGCACGGCACCCGGGTCTGGTTCTCCCCGCAGAACGGGCAGAACACGAGCCCCTCCCGGTCGGGCAGATCCGCGCCGCACCACCCGCAGGACCCGCCGGCCGGGACCCCGCTCGCCGCGGGCCCGGTCGTGACGGGCGCCTCGGCGGCATCGTGGGCCTCACCGGCGACCGGCTCGGAAGTCCCGGGTGCCGCCCCCTCCACGAAGGCCGTCTCCGCCTCGGAGGTGTCCGGAGCCACTCCGGCATCGTCGGCGAGCGAGTCGACGTCCGTCATCTCGAAGTCGTCGGCGGACGACGAATCCCCCGCCGCGTCGGCGTCGGGTACAGGATCTTGCTCGGCATCGTCCCCGGCGTCGTGTTCGCCCGACGTGGCCGCGGCTTCGACGTACCCGTCGTCCGGGACGGCATCCGGCTCGATGCGGACGTCGACGGCCGCGAAGTCGCGGTACAGCGACGTGTTCGGATTCAGCCCTTCGAGTTCGGCCCGGATTTCCTTCAGAGCGTGCTCCGACTCGAGCAGAAGGTAGTCGCCCTGACCCGCCAGCAGCCGCAGGAGCGCGTGCTCGTAGTCCCCGTTGATCTCGACGCCGAGCCGGTCCCGGTGCGTGCGATACGGCACCAGATCCTGATAGATCTCGGCAACGGTGAAGGGCCCGGACACGTCCGCGGGACTCCGCTCGCGCAACGCGTCGACCAGGGCGTGAAAGAATCGCTGCAGTGTATCGTCTGTCATGGGGTCCTAGAGGTCGTCTTCCAGAAAGAGTAGCCGGTGCTCGACCGCGGCGCGGACGAAAGACTCCGGGTCCTGGAAGGGGATTTCAACCCCGTACCGCTCGTGCCACCCCTCCGCGACACGGCGCATGTACTGAAGCAGGGTCTCGTGCCCGAAGCCGGCGTCGATCTGCATTTTCCGCACGATGTGGTTCCAGCTGCCCCGGTGGACCACGCCGTCCGACGTCCGGACGATGTGGAGGTCGCCGGGCTCGTCCTCGGACGTTCCCTGGAACAGCTCCAGCTGGGACGGATCGATCGGGAACAGCGGCCGACCGTTGGCCACGGCCTCGATCTCGGCGAGCATCCGGTCGATCGGATCGTCGATCGACTCGAGGATCCGGAGCCGGTCGAGCCAGGGGCGGAGACGGGCATCGCCCTCCTCCATGTGCCAGAGCGCGCGCTTCAGTTCCATGATCCGCCAGACCGCGATCGGATCCCAGTGCTCGACGGGCGGCACGCGCTCGAACTCCCGGAGCGCCCCCTCCCAGTCGCCCCGATCGTAGAGGAGGTGTCCCCGATAGATGCGGGCCTCGTGCAGATCCGGATCGAGCCGCAGGGCGCGACGGATCTGGCGACTCGCACCCAGTTCGTCACCGAGCCGATGCAGGCAGTACCCCATGGACGCGGCCGCCTCGGCGTTGTCCGGGAAGCTCGCCGCCGCACGGGCGAAGACGTCGCGGGCCTCGGCGTACATCTCTTCGCGGTAGAGCGCCCGGCCGACGGTCAGCATGAGCTCGACGTCGTCGACGTACCCCATGCGCTCGACGTCGCCGAACAGCCTGAGGGCACGGTCGCGCTCGCCGAACCGCAGCAGCGCCTCACCGAGGCCGACCATGGCGTCTTCATGTCCCGGATCGAGCACCAGAGCTCGCTCGAAGGCGGTGCGGGCCCACGCGAACTCCTCACGGGCGAGGCGTGCGTATCCCATGCCCACACACAGATCCACGGAGTTGGGATAAAGAGAAAGGCCCTCCTTCAGCATCCGGAGAGCCCCTTCGTAGTCGCCTGAATTGTAGAGTTGGTGAGCCTGCTCGTCGTATTCCTCGGAACTGAGGAAGGAGTCGGGCATGAGAACTCCGGGTGGGTGAATCCCTGAGTGAGGGGGCGTGCTGCCCCGAACTGACCCGAAGCTAATCGCCCCCGCACGGGGCAGCCAGAGTCGGGACCGTCACCATGACGTAAACATACGTTTTCCACCCACCGCCGTTCAAGAGGAATCCTACTCGGACTCGCGGTCAGGGAGTCCCGTACCGGACGCCGCAGTGCGGGCAGAACAGGTATCCGGCGTTTCGAACCAGGCGATCCGCGGGCGTGCAGCGTGGGCAGGTGGGTTCGTAGCCCTCCTTCTGCTGCGCCTTGACGGCGGCCTTCTCATTCCGGGTCGCCTTGGGAAGGCGCACCCAGTAGCGAAGCGACGAAACGAGGCACTCGAATCGGGCCACACCGGTCCCGTCGTCCTCGGACGTCACGAGAAGCGGGTTCAGGGGTCCCCCCTCGGGAGATTCGAGGCGGGCGCGCTTGTAGTACGCCTTGAGAAACTTCTTGCCGGCGGGGAGTTCCTGCCCTTCGAAGCGCGCCGGCTCCTGGATGTGCCACTGTGCCATACCCTGCTCCAGACGCCCGGAAATCCCGGAATGGTCGATAAAAAACGGGCGCAATCATACAACGTCGACAGGCACTGCGCCAACCCCCCGGGATCCCTCGACTCACAGGGAACGTCCGCAACGAAAAAACGACGGGATGGAGATCTCGAATCTCCATCCCGTCGTGATCTGGCGAACGGTCTCCCGACCGCGCCCCGTTCCCGTGCGGATCAGACGGCCGTGGTGACCTCTTCGGCGGCCTCTTCCTCAGCGACCTCGTCCTCCGCGACCTCGTCCTCCGCGACCTCGTCCTGGACGTCGACGGGCTCCGTCGAATCGGCCTTCACCGCGTTGTCCGTGCCGTGGCCGATGGCCGGCTGGCAGAACCGCAGTCCGATGTTGTGGAGCTGGTCCAGGTGCAGATCGGTGAGATCCGGGTACCGCTCGGCCACGTAGTCGATGGTCTCGGCCATCCACGTCTTCTGGTCCTCGGGGGAGGCCTGCAGAACGCCGCAGCGGTTGATGTGGCTGAAGAGCTCGTCTCTCGCTCGATCCATCAGCTTGTCGTGGGCCACAAGGCACCTCCCTTTAGAATGCGACAGCTACGACGTCGCGAACGCCGCGCTGGATATGTAGAGTGTTCAGCCTTCAAGATTAATCAGGTGACCCCGTTGAGCCAACCCGTCCCACCAATCGAATTCGACCCGATCCAGCTCGAGATCTTCCGCAACCTCTTCTCCGCACTGACGGAGGAAATGGGCGCGGCCCTCCGGCGGGCGGCGTTCAGTCCGAACATCAAGGAGCGGCGGGACTACTCGTGCGCCCTCTTCGATCGCGCGGTGCGCCCCATCGCCCTGGGGGACCACATGCCGGTCCACCTCGGCGCGATGCCGGCGTCCGTGCGGGCGGCGATCGACACCTTCGGCCGCATGGCCGCCGGCGACGTGATCATGGTGAACGACCCCTTCCAGGGCGGCACCCATCTGCCGGACATCACGGTGGTCGCACCCGTGTACGAGGAGGGGATGGACGACCCGACCGCCTGGGTGGCCGCCCGGGCGCACCACTCCGACGTCGGCGGGATGGCTCCGGGGTCGATGCCGCTCGCGCGGGAAATCGTCCAGGAGGGCCTTCGGATCCCGCCGGTTCGCCTCATGCAGGACGGCGAGCGGAACGACGACGTCTGGCGACTGGTGCTCGCCAACGTGCGCACGCCGGACGAGCGCGAGGGAGACCTCGACGCCCAGCTCGGCGCGCTGTACGCGGGTGCCACGCGCTTCCGGGAGATCCTGGCGCGGCGTGGCGCGGCGGAGACCCGCGCCGCCATGTCGGCCCTTCTGGCCTACGCGGACCGGCTCGTCGCCGCCGCGATCGATGGGATCCCGGACGGGACCTGGACGGCGGCCGACGTGGTGGAGACGGACGGGTTCGGATCGGACCCGCTGGAGATCCGCGTGCGCATCGAGGTGTCGGGAGATCGGATGCGCGTGGACTTCCGGGAATCCGTCGACCAGACCACGGGGGGCGTGAACGCGGTACGGGCCATCACGGAGTCGGCCACCCGGTACGTCCTGCGATGTCTCGCCGAGGCGTTGCTGGATACTCCGCTGCCCGCGGGCGGGGGATCGCTCGGGGCGGTCGACCTCCGGACGCGCCCGGGATCGATCGTCGACGCGCTGCCGCCGGCCAGCGTGGCCGCCGGAAACGTCGAGACGTCCCAGCGCATCACCGACGTCCTGCTGCGCGCGCTTCAGCCGGCCCTGCCCGACCTCGTTCCGGCCCTGTCCCAGGGGACGATGAACAACCTGACCGTGGGGGGCATCGACCCGCGCACCGGCCGATCGTTCGCGTACTACGAGACCATGGGCGGCGGGATCGGAGCGGGGCCCCGTCGGGACGGGATGACGGGAGCGCACAGCCACATGTCCAACTCGCTGAACACTCCGGTGGAGGCGCTGGAGCACGCATATCCGTTCCGCGTGGAGCGCTACGCGGTGCGACGAGGCTCCGGCGGACAGGGTCGTCATCGCGGTGGCGATGGACTGATCCGCGAGCTCCGCCTTCTGGCGGATGCCCGCGTCGGCCTTCTGACGGAGCGTCGGATCGACGGGCCCGCCGGCGCCGAGGGGGGTGCGGCCGGACGACCGGGTCGTTGCACGCACGTCGACGCGGAGGGCAGAGAGCACGAACTTCCCTCCAAGACCACACTGGATCTGCTGTCGGGAGACGTCGTGTCGATCCGATCCCCCGGTGGTGGGGGCTGGGGCACGATCGGACCCGACCGGGAGCGGGACGCATGAAGACCATGTCGAGAGGAAGGGCACTCGGACTCTCGAGGTGGGCGACGGCGGCCGTGATGATCGTCGCGGCCGGCTGCGCCGACACCGTATCCGATCGATCTGCGGAGCTTGCGGGCGCGTCCCCGGACGAGGCCTTCGCGGCGCTGGAGGAGGTGCTGGGTGGGGGAACCACGCCTGTCCGGATCACCTTCGATGTGGTCGCGGAGGGCGCCGTCCGCGCGGACCTGTTCGGGACCCTGCTTCTGGGTCGCTCCGGGCGGGCGCGCATCGAGGCGGCCGGCACCTTCGCGGGCGAGCAGATCGACGTGACGCTGATCTCGGACGGAAACCGGATGTTCTGGACGGGGGGCGAGAACGGAGTCCCGACACCCGACATGCTCCGTCCGGCGCTCGGGATCGGCTTCACCCGCATGGGCGTCCTCCACAATCTGGCGCGCCTCGTCGGCGGTGCACCCCCGGACCACGCGGACGGCGGCGTACGGGAGTGGGTGACCGTGGGCACGACCGACGATCGAGGCATGATGGAGGGGGCTCCGGAGGGAGCGGCTGCCGCCTCCGTCTTCCGCTCGATCACGGTCTCGGGACAGCCGGCCGGCGCCTTCGCACTGGAGTTCGAGGAGGGACGTCCGACGGTCCGACGACAGCGCGTCGAATTCCCCCAGGGGATCATGCGGGTGACCGAGCGGTATCGAGTCGTCGACCTCGGCGCCGACTTCGCCGAGGGAGCCTTCGACACCACACCTCTCGACACGAGCCGATGAAGCTCCTTCTCTCCTGCGTCTGTGACCGAGCCGTACAGCAGTCCGACGGCCGCCTGTTCATCGAGGGTCAGTACAACGACCTCTACGCCCCCGGATTTCCCGCCAAGCACGAGCTGACGCTGGTCACGATCGTCGAGTGGGATCGGGAGGACCACGGGCGCTACACCTTCAAGGTCCAGCTGCTCGATCCAGACGGCAATCCGTCGCTCGAAGGCAGTGGCTACACGGAGGTGGCGGACACCGACCCGACCGGTCCGGCACCGCGGACCTACTACATCGAGCCGCTCACCGACGTCGTCTTTCCCAAGGCCGGGACCTACACCTTCCGGATCCAGGTGAAAGGGACGTGGCACGACGGGCCGGTGCTGTACCTGTGGGAGACCGACGAGGAGCCCGGAGCCGGGACGCCGGTGGAGTCCTGACGGGCGTCAGCCTCCGCGGAAGTACATCCGGGCGGCCAGCGCGGCGAACCCGGCCACGGTACCGAGGAGCGCCTCGTACTCGCGGTTCCTCCACCACTGCGCCGCGGAGAATTCCGGACGGCTGTCGACCCCACCGCCCCGGTAGGGCGTGGGCCGCGGGACAAAGAGAGGCACCTCGTCGGCGTAGGCCTCGTATTTCTCGCCGTACTCTTTCGCGAGGAAGGCCGCTTCGTCCCGGATCGACGCGGTGTAGACCGTGCCGAAGAACACCAGGAACAGCGCCACGAACAGCCAGTTCGCGCCGGCGATGACGACCCCCAGCCCGAGCAGGAAGCTTCCCAGGTAGAGGGGGTTTCGGGTGTGCGCGTACGGCCCGGTGGTGGTGAGCGTGTCGTCCTTGTGGATATACCCGGCCGAGAGCGTACGAATCAGCAGGCCCAGCGCCGAGATCACGCCGCCGATCGCGAGTGTCTGGGGCGTGGGGGTCGCGAACCAGATGAAGGGGATGACGAGCAGCCATGCGCCCTTGAGTCGGATCCTGCGAAGGGAGGGGCTCACCCGCCGTCCCCGGTCACGCGACTCTCGAGACCCTCGGACGACGGATCGCGGATCTGCTTGAGATTCAGCGAGATCGACCCCACGACGGGGATGTTCGAGCGGAGATGCACGATGTGCTTCTCGTCGTCGTCCGTCAGGTAGACCTCGGCCTCACCGCCCTCCGAGAAGAGCCCGTCCGTCTGGATGATCGGCTGCACCACGATCGTCCGGAACGTA
>DATFJS010000428.1:0-2328 GCA_035269045.1 Longimicrobiales bacterium
AAGGAAGTGACCCCGCGGTAACGGAGCCACTTCGAACACAAGAGCCGTGTGGGACGGCATGTGCTTGGTGGAGCTGAGGGGATTCGAACCCCTGACCTCCTGAGTGCGATTCAGGCGCGCTCCCAACTGCGCCACAGCCCCAAGCGCCCTGGAGTGTACCGTAGGCCTCTCGGGCAGTCAACGCGTCGCGACGCCTACTCCTCGGGCCGGACCTGCTGGCCGCGCGTCGGCTCGCCGCGCTCGACGGGCTGGCCATCGGCGACGAAGTCCTGATACTGCAGCGGGAGGCCCTCCCCGCCACGTCCTGCATGGAACTCCGTGTCGCGTTGGAGGTGGTGATGCAGGTGCGGCTCGGACGAGTTGCCGCTGTTGCCGCAGGTGCCGATCGGATCGCCGGCTTCGACCTCCTGGCCGGCCTCGACGCCGACGCTTCCGTTCTCGAGGTGGGCCAGGAACGAGATCTCGTCCTTGCCGTGGTCGATGATGACGTGGTTGCCCAACGGAGCGTTCGGGTTCATCTCGCCGGGCGCCTGGTCAGGTACGCCGTCGACGGCTGCGACGACCGTGCCGTCCCCCGGGGCGACCACCTGGCGTCCGAAGCAGTAGTAGTCCTCGTTGTCGCTTCCGTCGCCTCGGTGCGTCGAGCCCTCCTGCCGGACGACGAAGTCGTAGGCGTAGCGCTGATCCGGGTAGGCGGCGTGATAGTTGTTCTCGAGCGACCGTCCGCCCCACGCCACGGACCAGGTTCCACGGAACGGAAGGCGCATCTCTGCACGCGTTTCGTAGTCCTCGTATTCGCTGGCTGCGGGCTCGCCCCGGCCGTAACGCAATCCCGCTACGGAACCGTCGGTGTCGAACGTCCAGCGCCACGCGATGGCGGGGTCGACCTCGGCGAACTCCGCGATGCGCACGTAGGTGCGGTAGCCCTGATCCTCGACGACGTTCTCTTCGAGCACCGCGATCTCCTCGCCGAGCTCGTCGCCGATCTGCTGCCGGAACCCCTGGAATGCGGGGAACTCCCCGAACACGTCCTTCATCGCCGGCGTGAACGCATCCCAGACGGTGCGGAGCTCGCCACCGTAGAAGCTCGCCGTCAGCGATCGGCCGCGCTCGAGCGCGGCGCTGTCGGAAGGGGACGTCGGCGCAGCATCCTGGGCATTGGCCCCCGCCGGCACGCCGGTCAGCACCAGCGCCAGCGTCGCGGCCAGTCGGAGTGGGAAGGTCGGCATGTCCTGGCCTCCTCTCGCGAGACGGTCGGGGCACCCTGCCCGTCTCGCCGTCGCTTCTCGTTCGTCACCATGGGGCCCATCGACGATTCACGATGTGGGTTGAACGACGCGGGGCGCCTGGCCGCCGTCCTCGGTGTCGCGAGTAGGTCACCCACGCGTGAAGCGGCTCATGCAAGGATCGTGCCCCGTCGTGGGCGGTAGGATGGAGGGGATGAGCGACCGAGCTTCGTCCGACCTTCCGCCCCCGGAGCGCTCGGGGGAGACGCTGTGGGTGGTCGACGTGACCGCGCCGCTGGCTCCGGGCCGCGTCCGTTGGGTGGCGGGAGAGGCGGCGGCGCGGCTGCAGCTGCCGGCCGAGAAGCTCGTCGCGCTGCTCGAGAACCGCATCGGTCCGGTGACGAAGCCGCTCCCCAAGGCGTCCGCCGATCGGGTCGCGGAGGTCCTCGATCTGGCCGGGGCCGAGGTGTCGATCCGCGCGGCCGGGCCGGCGGACGCCGGCCGCACGTCGACGGAGCGTCCCGAGGCGAGGACCCCCGGCGCGAGCGAGGCCGCGTCGTCCGCCGCGCCCGACCCGGCGACGTCCATGCCCGACACCGCCCCCGCTCCTCGACCGGTTTCCGAGGCACCGCAGGAGCCAGCACCGGAGCCACCGGCGGAGCCAGCGTGGGAGCCAGCGTCGGAGCCAGCGCCGATGCCGGCGCCGGAGCCAGCGTCCGCGTCCGATGCCCAGCCCGCCCCCGCAGCGGAGGCTCCCGAACGGACGCCTGCCGAACCGACGACGGGCGATGCCCGCGTCGCTGCCTCCGCGGACGCCGGGTCGTCTCCGGAGGTCGATGCGGAAGGCGTGCGCGCGCGGGATCAGGCCGACCTCCGGGAGGCGGGCGGGCAGGCTGCCGCCGACGAACCTGCGCCCCCCGGGGTCCAGGACGCACCGACGACCGACGGCGCCGCCGAGGAGCCCGAGCAGCGAGCGCCCGCCGCGCAGTCCGCTCCGCCGATCGGACGTCCCGGCACGACTGGGCGGGGTCGCGACGCGAGCGACCCGGATCCGTGGCAGAGCCTCGGGGACGACGAGGACGAGGCGATGCTGGGGGCGTGG
>DATFJS010000429.1:0-7705 GCA_035269045.1 Longimicrobiales bacterium
CGGCGGAATTCGAGGGCCAACTCCTCATCGACATCGCGGACGCGCGCACGGCGCCGCTCGGACAGTCGGTGACGGTGGAGGGCGTGATCACCTGGGCGCCCGGATTCGACGACCGCGTGCTCTTCGTTCAGGATGCGACCGGAGGTCTCTCGGTCTTCGACTTCGGACTCCCCAGCGGTCTCCAGATCGGTGACCGGATCCGGATGACGGGTGAGGCCGGGGCGTTCGACGGCGAGCGCCAGGTCGGATCCATCGCGGCATTCGAGGTCCTCTCGAGCGGACCCGCGCCGGTACCCGTCCAGGTCACGGGCGCGAGCATCGCCGCGGAGGAGAACCTCGGCGAGCTGGTCACCATCAACGGCACGGTCGAGCAGGTCGACGTGCTCAGCTTCGGCAACCAGATGGTGCTCCTTCGGGACGAGAACGGCGACACCTTCAACGTCTACGCGGACAGCCGCACGGGCGTCGAGGAGGAGGCGTGGGTGGTCGGACAGCTCTACGGAGTGACCGGCCCGCTCGGGACCGACGAGAACGTCGGCGGCACCGATCTCGAGGATGGAAACCCCCATCGCGTCGAAGTCAGGAGCCTGGACGACGTGCAGCAGGGCGGCGCGACGGTCGCGATCGGCGACGCACGGAACGCCATCGGCGCGACGGTCGCGATCGAGGGCGTGATCACCTGGGTGCCGAGTTTCGACGACCGCGTCCTCTTCATCCAGGACGCGACCGGCGGCATCACGACCTTCGACTTCGATCTCGCGGGCTTCGCGCCGGCGGGCGGCTTCCAGCGCGGTCAGCTCATCCGGGCGGTCGCCGAGGTCGGCTCGTTCCGCGGTGAGGCCCAGCTGGGCAGCTTCTCCTCGGTCGAGGTGCTCGGCACGGTCCCGGTCCCCACGCCGGAAGGGGTGACGGGAGCCAGCATCAATGCCGGGGACGACCAGGGTGAGCTCGTGACCATCACGGCCACCGTCGATGCGGTCGAGAACCCGAGCTTCGACAATCAGGTCGTGACCATGACCGATGGCGCCGGCACGACCTTCACGGTCTACTCGGACGGCCGGACCGGACTCCAGATTCCGGACTGGACCGTCGGTGAGCGCTACCGGGTGACCGGCGTGCTCGGATTCGACAATCGCGACACGCCCGGCGCGCGGCTCGAGCCGCGTGGCCCGGCCGACCTGGTCGCGGCGCCCGGCACCTCGGTGTCGATCGCGGAGGCTCGGTCGCTCGGCGGCGAGACCGTGACGGTGACGGGTACGGTCAGCCGTGCACTGGGCTGGACCAACCGTCAGGCCTTCATCCAGGACGAGACGGGTGGCATCACCGTCTTCACCTTCGACGGCCTGCCGGCGCTGAACCCGGGCGACGAGGTCGAGATCACCGGCGGGATCGGTGCCTTCAACGGCGAGGTCCAGATCGGACCCGATGCGGTCACGGTCACCGCGACGGGCGGCCCGGAGCCGACGCCGATCGCGGCGACCGGCGCCCAGATCAACGGGGGCCTCTTCCAGGGGCAGCTCGTGACCTACTCCGGAACGGTTGTGACCGCGGAAGCGGCCAACAGCTTCGGGTCTGCCGAACTCACCGTCGTCGACGCCGACGGCACCAGCGTCACGGTGTTCGTCGACAATCGGTCGGGCCTGAGCATCGACGACTTCAGCGCCGGTCAGGAGCTGGTGCTGGTCGGGGTGCCCGGGTTCTTCGACGGCAACGACCCCGGCGCGCAGCTCGAGGTCATCGTGGATACGGACGTCACTTTCGTGAACTGAGGGGACAGGAAATCATGAACGACAGGATTCGCCGAACAGCCGGTGTCGCGGGGCTTGCCGCGCTCCTCGGTCTCGCGGCGTGTGACGCCTCGATCTCTCCGCAGTTCGAGGTCGACGGCACCGGAACGGTGGAGGGTCTCCTCTACTTCGACGCCGACAACGACGAAATCTTCGACCCCTCGGACGGCGACGGCCCCGTACCGGGCGTAGGAGTGGCCGTGCGGGTGCGTGATACCGACGCGGTGATCGCGACCGGTACCACGGACGACAACGGTCGATTCGCCATCTCGGGCGTCATCGCGGGAACACACGATGTCTTCTTCGACGAGGCGAGCGTGCCGAACGGCGTCTTCGTCTGCGAGAACCCGGTTCGAACGACCGTCACGATCGACGTGCCCAGCTTCGTAGGGGTGCCGTCGCGCAACGCATGCCTGGTTCCGATCGTCGACGTCCAGACGAACGCGGCGGTGGGCGACTTCGTGATCGTCCGCGGGATCGTCACGGCGTCGCCCAGTCAGTTCGACGAGAACGACGCATTCCTGCAGGACGAGACCGGTGGGATCGCGCTGTTCACGGGCGCACTCAACGGACTCGGAATCGAGGTGGGGGACGTCATCGAGGTCGGTGGCACCGTCAGTCTCGCCGTGCAGGCGCTCCAGCTCGAGAACGTGTCCCTCCGTGAGGTGGTGCCGGACGCAGGCGTGGTCACGCCCGAGCCGACCACCACCGGCGCGATCGCGGCGACCGGCAGTACTCCTCGCGATCCGCTCCAGAACCGCCTCGTGGTGATCAGGGCGGCGGAACTGCTTTCACCGTTCGACCAGGGCGGTGACCGCAACGCCTCCATCGACGACGGCAGCGGTGCCACCGTGATTCGCGTCGAGAGTGTCCTCAGCCCCGACAGTGGCGACGGGATTCTCACGACGACCGGCATGACGGTGGGCAACTGCTACGACGTCACAGGCGTGGTGTCCGCCTTCTTCGGCACCGCACAGATCTTCCCCCGGACCGTCGCGGACATCGTGGAGGTCCCATGCAGCTGAACCGACCGAGTTCTCGAACCGACCGAACCGTCATGTATCGACTCGCCGCATTCGTCGCCGTGCTCCTCACCGGATTCGCCTTCGCGGGTCCGGTGTCGGGACAGGCCGCATCCACCACCGGGCTGATCCGGGGACAGGTTCTCCAGCAGTCCGGTGCGCCCGCCGCCACCGCGGTCGTGACCGCCCGCAACGAGGGTACGGGTCTCGAGCGCACCGCACTGACCGGCGAGGACGGACGCTACGTCGTCCGGCTGCTTCCGCCGGGGCAGTACACGGTGACCACCCAGGTCATCGGGTTCGCCAACTCCGTGCGCGAGGCCGTTCCGGTCTCGATCGGGCAGACCACCACCGTCGACTTCACGATCGCCGTGCAGGCGGTGGAGATCGAAGGCATTCAGGTCCAGACCGAACGGAGCCAGATCGACGCCTCGGGGGCGAACGTCGCGCAGCTCGTGAACGTGGAGCAGATCGAGTCGCTGCCGTCGCTGGGCCGCGACTTCGTCGACTTCATCGAGCTGTCCGGGTTCGTCACGTCCGATCCCGGCGAGACGACGGGTGGACAGTTCTCGATCGCGGGTCAGCGCCCGTCCGGCACGAACGTGCAGATCGACGGTGTGGACGCCAACAACTCCTTCTTCGGTGAGAACCGGGGTGGGTCGCGGATCCCGTTCGTCTTCTCGCTCGAGTCGATCAACCAGTTCCAGATCATCACGAACGGCTTCGATGTCGAGTACGGCTCGTACTCCGGCGGAATCGTGAACGTGGTGACGCGGGGCGGGACCAACGAATTCGAGGGAACCGTCTACGGAAACTTCCGCGACGACGCGTTCGTGGCGTCGGGGTTCGAGGCGGAAGATCCGGGAAGTTTCGAGGTCCAGCAGTACGCGGCCCGAGTTTCCGGACCCATCGTGCGCGACAAGGCGCACTTCCTGTTCTCGCTCGACGGGCAGCGCCGTCGCGAGCCCCAGGTGCCGCTGTCGCTCGAGAACCAGCAGCCGATCACAGAGGAGCTGAATCGTTATTTCGACATTCTCGAGAACCAGTACGGTGTCGACAACGCCGCCGCCGGCTATGCGCCGTTCCAGACCCGCAACGACGTGCTCACGCTGTTCGGACGTATCGACTGGAACCTGAACGACGACAACCGCCTGACCCTCCGGCACAACTTCGCCGACCACGACAACGGAAACGAGTACAACGACTTCTTCGACTTCGCGTACGGGCGTTCCCGCGCGGAGAACTTCTCGAGCCTGTCGAACTCCTTCGTCGCCGAGCTCCAGTCGGTCCTGAGCGACAACGCCTACAACGTCTTCCGCTTCCAGTGGGCGGACGAGAACCGTCCGCGTTCCGGCCAGGACGTGCGGCCGACGCTGACCGTCCAGGTGCCCGGAGCGGATGCGCTCAACTCCCAGGACGACGGACTGCTGCGATACGGCGGCACGTTCGTCGCGTTCCAGAATCTCCTGGACGAGCGGAAGTTCCAGTTCATCGACAACCTGACGTACACGACGGGCGACCACACGCTGAAGATGGGCGGTAACGCGCTCATCACGACGGCGTTCAACCGGTTCCAGGCCCCGATGAGCGGCTTCTCCGGGCTCCAGGGCGCGGGAGAGTTCGTCTTCGAGAGCCTCGACGACTTCGCCGCCGGAAATCCCGTCGAGTACCTGCGGCCGTTCCAGCAGGGAGAGCGGATCCCCGGCGACGAATTCGATGTCGTCGAGTGGGCCGCCTACATCCAGGACGAATGGCGGATGACCGACAAGCTGACCGCGACGCTCGGCATCCGGTACGATCAGCAGAGCTTCAGCAACAACCCCGACCCCGTGGCCGAGATCGAGGAGGCCTTCGGGTTCACCACGGGGTTCGCTCCGACGGATTCCGACAACTTCTCGCCGCGTCTCTCTCTCGCGTACGATCTCGATGGAGACGGGCGTCGCATCCTGCGCGCCGGTGCCGGCTACTTCTACGGGCGCATCCCGCTCGTACTTGGTGGTAACGTGATCCAGACGGAGCGCCCGCTCGTCGAGCTTCGCTGCTCCGGCGAAGCGGGGAATCCGAATGCACCGCCGTCGGTCGACGGTTATTCCGAGTGGTCGACGGACGGGTCCGACAACCCGTTCAGCTGCCGCGGTGGTTCGGATGCGTCGGTGCCGACCCCCACCTACACCATCTGGTCCGAGGACTTCGAGTATCCCGAGACCTTCAGGGCGAATGTGGGCTACGAGACGACCGTCGGTGAGAACTCGCGCCTCAGCGTCGACGTGCTCTTCTCGCAGGGCTTCAACCAGTACAACCTGCGGAACCTGAATCTCCGGCCCGAGCAGTTCCGCATCCAGGGCGAGGACCGCCCGGTGTTCACTCCGATCGGCGTGTTCAGCCCCGGCGGGCAGAACGACGTCGCGTCGCGGATCAACACCGACTTCGCGAACGTCTACGCCGTGTACAGTGACGGGCAGAACCGGGCCTACCTCGCGAACGCCGAGTTCAGCCACAACTTCAGCCCGACGACGCGGATCACGACGTCGTACACGTTCAACCGTGCCTACGACAACATCTCGGTGTCGTGCTGCACCTCGAACGGTCTGTACGAGGATCCACGCATCGGTGCCACGAGCCCGAACGACCTGGGCGACATCGGGGATACCGACAAGGCGTGGGGCATCAGCAGCTTCAGCCGAGACCACAGCTTCATCGTGAGTGGTCAGACGGTCCTGCCGCTCGGCATCCGGATGTCCGGGTTCTGGCGCCTCACGAGCGGCCGGCGCTACACGCCGGTCGTCGATGGGGACCTGAACGGGGACGGAATCGACGACAACGACCTTCCGTTCATCTACTCGGTCGAGAACCTCCCGCTCGCTTCGGCGGGCACGGCAGACGAGGCCGAGGATCGGGCCGCCTACCAGGCGCTGCTCGACGAGAACCCCTGCATCGCGGAACAGACCGGTTCGTATGCGGAGCGCAACAGCTGCACCGGGCCGTGGACCAACCGGCTCGACATGAAGCTCTCCCGGTCGTTCGACACCTTCGGGGGCCAGCGCGCCGAGCTCCAGCTCGACTTCTTCAACGTCGTGAACGGCATCGGCCGTCTCTTCTGCGACGCGGACGACCAGACGGACGACCCGTTCGCCGGCGCCTGCGGCTGGGGCCGGATCACGACGGTCACGGGCGACGAACTGTACAGCGTGTCCAGCTTCGATCGCAGCAACCGGAGCTACCAGTATCGCGTCGAGAACGACTTCGGCCGCGAGCGGACGCTGGGCAACGACCTGCTTCTGCAGTTCCAGATGCAGATCGGATTCCGGTACTACTTCTGATCGAGATCTGACCCGCGGCCGGCGTCTCGCGACGTGTGGCCGGGATGTCGAGACGTACCGAACCCCCGGTCGGGCAGGACGCCCGGCCGGGGGTTTTCGCGTCGACCGGATTCGCCCGGCCGGTGAGGATCGTCCGGAAAGCTACCGGCGGTGCTCCGGGTTCGGATGGTCGTAGTCGCAGCCCGCGTCCCACCCCTCGCGCGACGTGCCGAAAGCCGGGATGCCACCCCCGTCCCTGAGTCGGCGGGCCGCGTGGAGCAGGTTCCACGTCATGAAGGTGACGTTACGCTGTGTGAACTCGTTCTCCGGCCCCCCGGATCCCTCGTCGGCGTACGACGGGCCGGGGCCCGCTTCGCCGACCCAGCCCGCGTCCGCCTGGGGCGGAATCGTGAATCCGAGGTGTCCGAGGGCGTAGAGGATCCCCATCGCGCAGTGCTTGATGCCGTCCTCGTTGCCCGTGATCACGCAGCCCGCCGCACGGCCGTACCAGACGTACTGGCCCTTTTCGTTGGTCTCGCCCGATTCGCTGTAGAGGCGTTCGATCACGCGCCGGCAGACCGAACTCTCTTCGCCCAGCCAGATGGGTGTACCGACGATCAGGATGTCGCACGCCTTGATGCGCGACGAGATCGCCGGCCAGTCGTCCCGCTCGAAGCCGTGCTCCGTCATGTCGGGTCGGACGCCCGGCGCGATCTCGTGATCGACCGCACGGATGACGTCGGTGGTCACGCCGTGCTCTTCCATGATGGCGCGCGAGACGTCCATCAGCGCCCTCGTGTGCGATCGACGGTCCGACCGCTTGAGGGTGCAGTTCAGGAAAAGGGCAGAGAGGTCCGAGACGTCCGGGGCATCGGAGGGGGTGGGGGCGGGGTCGTCGGCATTCATGATGTGCTCGCGATGGAGGAAGGGGTACGATCCAGTGGTATGCCCGAGCCGGGGCGGGGTTCGGGACGGCGGGACCCGGAAGCGTGCGACGCCCACGGGCATCGGTACGCAGGCAGACCTTCGTGCGGGCACCTTTGACGGCGCCCGTCGATCGCGGTAGCGTCGCAGAGTCGCCTCCTTCGCTCCCCTCGTCCGAACCCAACGATGCGCCCTCACACGCGAATACCGAGGCCCCTTCTCGCCACGATCGCACTCATGATTCCGCTTTCCGGGGTGTCGCACCCCCTCACCGCCCAGGACCACGACGCCATCGCGCGCCGCGTGCTGACGACCACGCCGCTGATCGACGGGCACAACGACCTCCCGTGGCAGATCCGGATCTCGGACGACCCCCGGAACGTATCGGCCTTCGATCTCCGGTCCCCGACGTCGCTGCACACCGACCTCCCCCGGCTTCGCGAGGGCATGGTCGGCGCCCAGTTCTGGTCGATCTACATCCCGATCGACGCGGTGGAGGAAGGGGCGGCCAAGGTCCAGCTCGAGCAGATCGACATCGCGAACCGGATCTTCGAGACCTACCCGGAGGCGTTCGAGCCGGCCTACACGGCGTCCGATGTGGAACGGGCGTTCGGGAACGGACGGATCGCCTCACTGATGGGCATGGAGGGCGGGCACGCCATCGAGAACTCGC
>DATFJS010000430.1:0-5487 GCA_035269045.1 Longimicrobiales bacterium
CCTCGTAGCCCCACGTCTCCCACTCACCGGCATTGGCCGCGACCGGCTCGATGATGCCGAGGGACGGAATCGGGTCGTTGTTGATGAGCCCGCCGGACGTCTTCCGGTAGAAGTACTGACCGGAGAGGTTGATTCGACCAGCCAGAGCCGAGATGTCGGCACCAAGCTCGTATTCCGACGTCGTCTCGGGCTGGATGTCGATGTTACCGATCTGGTTCACGACGAAGCCCGAGTTTCCGCGACCCGTGAGACGCGCGTCCCAGAGCGTCCGGGACGTGGTCTGCGGCGGCGGGTCGCCGGCCTCACCCCACGCGGCCCGGAGACGGAACGTCTCGATGACGTCCGACGGGAACCACGAGTTGTCGGAGACCGTCCAGGCAGCCTGCAGCTTCGGGAAGTACTGGTAGAGCGGCTCCGACTCGAGCCGCGAATTCACCGTATTGTAGCTGTCGACCCGGAGACCACCGGTTACGAAGAACTGGTTCCTCCAGCCGATCTGCTGCTGAGCGAAGAACCCACCGTTGATGAAGCCCGAACGGACCTCGGACGCCTCGACGATGTCGGTACCCTGGTCGAGCACCGTGTTTCCGCGGTTGATGAACGTCTCGGTCTCCGCGAAGAGACCGGTGTTCTCCCGGTCCGCCAGCTGTCCACCCCATGAGGTGGTGAAACTGAAGTCGACCAGACCGGGAACCTCCCACAGCCACGAGCCCGAATAGTCGAGCGTGATCACGCGGTTGGTCCGGACATCGACGTTCCGCAGACCCTCGTCAACCTGGAAGTGACCGGCCTTGAACTCACGCCGCTGGTTGGAGTTGGACCAGTCCACTCCAGCGTTGAGCCTATGGCGCATGTTGTCCATCGGTGTCCAGTTGACCGTCGCGGACGTCGTGAACTGGTTGATGTTCTGGATCTGCGTCTGATCGAACACCTGCGCGTCCTGGTCGTCGATGGTCTCACCATCGCGGAGACGCGTGACGTTCAGTGACAGACCCGAGTTGCTGAAGCCGTCCGGCACGAAGCTGATCTCACGGTCGGTGAACGCGTTGTTGATCTGGACCTGGAGCGACTCGAACGGATCGAACGTGAAGTTCGCGCGCAGGAAGATGTTCTCCGCGTACGCACCCGGGTGGTTGTCCGGCGCGTTCACGATTCCCTCTTCGTTGTTGTATCCGCCGGAGGCGTAGTACGAGAAGCCTTCCGTACCACCCCGAACCGAGAGGTTCAGGTTCTGCGACCAGGCGTCCTTGAGCCAGCTGCCGCTCTCGGGGCAGTCCGGATCCGGACCCGGAAAGGTGTCCTGGGGCAGCGGGCCGTTGATGTCGCACCGATTGAGGTGCAGGCCGGTCGGGTCGATGTCCTCGCCCGGACCGACGATCGACGGCTGCACCAGTGACGTCTGCGACGAGAACGTCCACTGTGCCTGCTCGCCGGCCGAACCACGCTTCGTGAAGATCTGGATCACGCCGGCTGTCGCGTCCGTCCCGTACAGGGTGGACGCGGCCGAGCCCTTGATGACCTCGATCCGCTCGATGTCGGCGGGGCTGATCGACTGCAGCACGGTGGCCGCACCCGTCTGGTCGTTCTCGTCCGTGAAGGCTCCGTTCTCGGAACCGACGCGCGTACCGTTGACGTAGATCAGCGGCGTGGAACGGCCGTTGATCGAGGTGAGGCCACGGATGTTGATCTCCGCGCCCACGCCCGGAGAGGCGTTGGAGCCCGAAATCGTGAGGCCCTGGATTCGACCGCGGAGGATCTCCTCCACGCTCGTCACGCCGGACGCTTCGATGTCCTCGGCGGTGATGAGGTCGATCGAGTTCCCGACCTCGCGCCGGTTGGCGGCGATGGCGGTACCCGTCACGACCACACCTTCCAGCTGGACCGCACGCTGCTGGAGCGAGAAGTCCACCACGGCCGATCCACCGGCCGGAACGCTGGCCGACTGTTCGCCCTGACCGTACCCGATGTAGGTGGCGGTCACGGTGTAGTCCCCGGCGGGGACGTTGAGAATGAGGTATCTACCCTCGGAGTTGGTGAGGCCCGAGAGCTCCGTCCCGGAGACCTGGATCACCACTTCCGCGAGGGGCTGCCCGGCCGCCGACGTCACCTGACCGGAAATCGTTCCGGTCTGCTGCGCCGTGGCAGGGGCGACCATCAGCGCCACGGCGGCACCTGCGACGACGGTCGCTTTCGCGACGCGGCGCAGGGTCCCCGCGACGGTGGCCCCCAGCTCTGACATTTGTAGGAACATTCAAGCCTCCGTTGGCTTGTTTGAGTAAGGCGCCGATCCCCGATCCGATCCGGGTGGTACGACGCACGCCATGCCGAGCCCCCGAACCACCGACGATCATCATCGGTACGTTCCGGCACTCGGTTGGTACGGAATCGTTGTCTGTTGGGTGAAATGCGGGCGGTCGCCCCCCGCTGTCAAGCAATCGAGCGATCGAAGTTTCCTTCAAGGTTACAGGGCGATTTATCCGCATCACGACGCTCGCGGGGTATCCGGTGCGAGTTGCCGGGGGCTCCACGACCGGGGACTCCGCAATCAGGGTCGGCCGGACTCCGGGTCACGGGTCCAGACCACCAGCACCGCGCACCCGGCGGAGCGCGAGAACTCGATCGGGACCTGCGCCGGCCCGCCGTAGAATTCGATCCCTTCCACGTCGAGCGGCCAGAGGAAATCGTCCGGGCGAAGCGGTTCGGCGGCGAACCCGCCGTTCCGGACGAGCGTCCCGTCGATCCACAGCGCGGGCACGCACCGCTGCCCCGCCCGCCCGAACCAGATGGGCGGATTGCGGACCTGCTCGGGTCCGGTGAGCCCGAAGCCGCGATCGACCGTGATGTTCGGGAGGGGGTCGAGCAGGTCGACCATCCGCACGGCGCCCCGGCGCTCGATCTGGTCGCGATCCATGAAGCGCCCGAAGCCCTCGCTCCGTCGCTCGTAGAAGCCGGCGAGCCGGAGGCGCCGGGACTCCCCCTCCACCTCCGCCTCGATCCCCGGCAGCGCGCGCGGGGCCCTGTGGAGGACGACCGTCGCCTCGACCGGTTCGTCCGGGTCGAGCTCGTAGGGGCCGCCGGACACCGACCGGTAGCCGGCCCGGGTGAAGTGGACCGTCCAGGCGCCGGCGGCGGGGGCCGTGATCGAGAACGATCCGTCGTCGGCGGAGACCGAGCTCACGACCAGGTCGCGGTCGGGACCGAACAGCCCGACGGCCACGCCCGCGAGGGCGTTGCCCGCCTCGTCCACGACGTCGCCCCGGAACTCCTGAGCCTCACCCGCCGTGGGGAGTGACAGGAGTCCGCACGTCACCAGCAGGCGGAAGCGCACTCTCCCCGGGCGGGGCCACGCACGTGTCCAGCTCACGGGTCCGGTCCTCCTGTACGGTGCGGGAGTTCGTTCGCGCGGTCGATGGCGGCGATCCTCGCCGGTCACCATCTCCCGCTCGTATATATAGTGTGGACACCGATACATCGTGTGGACACCGATCCCTGGTGCCGTCGAGCATCGCGCCCCGGGACGCGGCTCTCCGACGGCACCCCAGCGAACCGAAGGCCCGATCATGAACGACACGACCGCAGCCGTGCCTCTCCGTCGCCGCATCGGTGCGGCGCTCCCCCTGCTCCTTCTCGCGCTGCTCGCCGTGGGCGGCTGCGCCTCGACCGGCTCGAGCACCAGCGGACCGCGAAACGAGATCACCCGCGAACAGCTGGCCGAGATGCCCGAGGCCTCCGCCTACGACGCCATCCGGCGACTCAACGGGCGCTGGCTGCGCCCGCGTCCGGGGGGAGGCAGCGTCGCCGTCTACATCAACAACCAGCGCGACACCGACGGTGTCGACGCGCTCCGTTCATACCGGAGTGGTGAAATTCAGAAGATCGAATACTTCGATGCGCGACGGGCCACGACGCGCTGGGGCACCGGACACTCGTCCGGCGCGATCGTCCTCACCCTCTTCTGAGCGCTCCGATGATTCCCGTATCCGTATGTCGCGAGCGGTCCCGTCGGAGTCCGACGTGGATCCCGGTGCTGCTTCTCGCCGCGCTGACCGCCGGCGGGTGTGCCTCGACCGGTTCGAGCTCGGGCGTGAGCAGCGATCGGAACGAGATCGGCCGCGAACAGCTGGCCGACATGCCCGAGGCGTCGGCCTACGACGCCATCCGGCGGCTCCAGCCGCGCTGGCTGCGCCCGCGAAGCGCGGGCACGAGCATGAACCTCAGCGCCGAGGACATCGCGGTCTACGTCAACGACCAGCGGGATCCCGGGGGGCTGAGCGTCCTGCGCGCCTTCGGCACGACGCAGCTGGAGCGGATCGAGTACTTCGACTCCCGGCGGGCCACCACCCGCTGGGGTACGGGGCATCCGGCCGGTGCCATCGTCCTCGTGCTGCTGTGATCGTACCGGGTCGCGGCTGATCCGGCCCCGCCGGCCGCCACCTCGGTCGGCGGTCGGCCGTCGGTGTGCGGTCGGTCGGCGTGCGCGCGGTCAGCCCGCCGTCGGCGCCGCCATCGCGGTGACCGCCGCGAGCACGATCACCTGCAGAACGATGAAGGGGATCACGCCTCTGTAGAGCTTCGACGTCGGGATCTCTTCCGGCGTCACCCCCCTCAGATAGAAGAGGGAGAATCCGAAGGGCGGTGTGAGGAACGACGTCTGGAGGTTCACCGCCAGCACGATTCCGAGCCAGACGAGATCGATGCCCAGCAGCTGGGCCGGTACCACGAGCAGCGGTACCACGATGAAGGCGATCTCGAAGAAGTCGATGAAGAAGCCGAGCACGAAGACCATCAGGTTCACCGCGATCAGGAACCCGACCCACCCGCCGGGAAGGCCGGTCAGCAGGTCGGCGATCCACACGTCGCCGTCGAGGCCGCGGAAGACGAGCGCGAACGCGGTCGAGCCGATCAGCAGGAAGACCACCATCACGGTGAGCCGCGCCGTCGACTCGGACGCCTGACGCACCACGTCCGCCGTCAGGGTCCGGTTCATGGCGGCGAGAATCATGGCGCCCAGCGACCCGAGCGCCCCCGCCTCGGTCGGCGTGGCGACGCCGGCGAAGATGCTCCCGAGCACGATCGCGATCAGCGCCACGGGCGGAACGAGCGACTTCATCACGCGGACCGCGAGCTCCGTGGCACTGTCGCTGCGTCGCTCCATCGGCAGTGCCGGAGCGGCCTCCGGCTTCAGCCACGCCAGGAACATCAGGTAGACGGCGTACATGCCGGTCAGCGCGAGCCCCGGGATGAGCGCGGCACGGAAGAGGTCGCCGACGCTGACGCCGAGCTGGTCACCCAGCACGATGAGCACGATGCTGGGCGGGATGATCTGCCCCAGCGTACCCGCGGCGGCGATGGTGCCGAGCGCGACGCTGTCGCGATAGCCGTTGCGCAGCATCACCGGCAGCGAGATCAGGCCCATCGCGGTGACGGAGGCACCCACCACCCCGGTCGCGGCCGCCAGCAGCGCACCGACGGCGACGACGCCGATCG
>DATFJS010000431.1:0-3480 GCA_035269045.1 Longimicrobiales bacterium
CTTCGCCAGTGATCCGTATTTTCTCCGGACGTCACCGCGGTCGGTTCTGTGCCTCCCTCTCGTGCGCGCCGAGAAGTTCAGCGGCGCCATCTACATGGAGAACAACCTGGCCTCCGGCGCCTTCTCCGTGGACCGGCTCGAGATCCTCCGACTCCTGTCCGCGCAGGCGACCACGTCGATGGAGAACGCACAGCTGTACAAGGAGCAGGGCCGACTGATCCGGGCGCAGGAACGGTTCGTCCCGTCGCAGTTCCTCGAGAATCTCGGCCACGCCGACATCTCGGGCGTCCGGCTCGGCGAGTTCGTGTCCCGTACCATGAGTGTCCTGTTCTGCGACCTCCGCAACTTCACGCCACTCGCGGAGCGTCTCGGGCCGCGCGCGATGATCGCCCTTCTCAACCGGTACTTCAGTCGCCTCGCCGACCCCATCGCGGAGACGGGGGGATTCATCGACTCGTACAACGGCGACGAGGTCATGGCCCTGTTCGGGCCGCCGGCCGATCAGCCCGTGAAGGCGGGCATCGAGATGTGCCGTGTCATCCGGGCGTTCAACCGCGAACTCCGGGAGGAGAACGGGCCCGAGCTCGTGATGGGCGTCGGGGTCAACACAGGCCCCCTGGTGCTCGGTACCGTGGGCGGCCACGACCGGCTCAAGTGCGGGGTCGTGGGAGACACGGTGAACACGGCGTCGCGCATCGAGCAGCTGACCCGCCACTACGACGCTCCCTTCCTGCTCGGTCAGCAGACCGTCGAGGCGCTCGTGAACCCGGATCGGTTCTCGCTCCGGCGGGTGGACCGTGTGGCGGTCAAGGGGAAGGAGGCGGGGATCGACATCCACGAGGTCCTCGACGCCGAGACCCCGGAGCGGCGGCAGGCGAAGGAAGACACCCGTCCGCTGCTCGACGAGGGAATGGAGCATTACCTCGCCCGCGAGTTCGATCGCGCGGAGGCCCGGTTCGTGGAGGCACTTTCCCGAACGCCCCGGGACGTGGTCCTGCAGACCCTGCTCGCCCGAGCGCAGCGCTACCGGGCCGAGCCTCCCCCATCCGACTGGGACGGCGTCGAGCAGCTCACCCGGAAATGAGGGCTGCGCGTCCGCGTCAGAGGTCGTAGCCGAATTCGGTCTTCTGGATGTCGCAGATCTCCCTGACCTCGTCGGGGCGGTCGACCCAGTACGTCTGACACGCCTCGAGTACCTCGTACGGATCGGCGTCCCGCGTCTCCGACATCATGATCTGCCAACGCGAAGTAATCAGGTCGTCCCGTGTCTTCTGGACGGCCCAGCCGGGGGGGTGGTGGTCGAAGAAGAGGAATGCGCTCGGATGGTCCGCGCAGATCACCGGCGTCTTCGCGCCCGTCTCGGGATCCAGGGTCAGCGACAGGATCGAGAAAAGCTCCGGCCACTGCGGCACCTGCTTCGGGAACGTCTCGTGGAGCCACTGGTGGACCGGGGGGCCGTACGCCACCACCGGCTGGGTCACCGACCCCGACGTGTCCAGCAGTGCCGTCAGCATCGCCTTCGCATACGGTCTGAAGTCGTCGAGCACCTCGTCGATCCCGGTCGCGTCCGCGCCCGGTCCGGCGAGCGGTGCGCAGTCGCAGATCCGCTCGAGAAGCGAGACCTTGTCCGGGTCGTACCCGTTGAAGCGGAGCAGGCCTTCGTACCGCCGCTGCGTGGGGGAGTACAGGTAGTCGCAGAAGACCCGCGCCTCGTAGGGCGGATAGTGGAGCAGCTGCACCGACCGGGTCTCGGCGAGCGCCATGCCCTGGGGCGGAAAGAAGAGGAGCTTGTTCCGCTCGATCTTCTCGCGGTTCTTCCGGTAGATCTCGAGTCCGAGCCTCGCGGCCGCCATGAACGCCGGAATCTTCTCCGCGTAGGCCGAGACGTCGTCCACCGGGCTCGTGATCCGGACCCACCAGTCGTCGTCGGGCTGGCCCTGTTTCGGTCGCACCACCGCCCAGGAAGCGTACTTGAGGTCACGCAGCAGCGTCTGCGAGAATCCCAGCGCGCACTTCTGGTAGTCGTCCACGTGGTCGTCGCGGACGTAGCTCAGCAGCGCCTTCACCTCGTCCGCCTTCCCCAGGTGCACCTCGACCTCGTTCGTCACGTGGACCCTCCTCTGAACGTCTGTGTCTCGGGCACGAACCGACGTTCGGCCCGCCGGGATGCCGTTGCAGAAGCGGCCCCGGGTCCCCCATTTGAGGCCTGAGGGATCGACGCCCAGAGTAGGACCCCACGCATCGCGAGGACAATGGCCGTGCCACCGCCCCGGAATCCGTCCCACCCGTCACCGGCTCACCCGTGAGCCTTCGTGCGCGTCCATGAGGATCCGGCTCGGCGTCGTCATGGATCCGATCGAATCGATCCGGCCCGCGAAGGACAGCACGCTCGCCATGCTGCTCGAAGCGCAGGCACGTGGCTGGGAGATCCGCTACATGCGGCAGCAGGACCTCGCCATCCGGGGAGATGCCCCCCGCGCATGGACCCGCGCCCTCCGCGTCCGGGACGATCCGGCCGACTGGTTCGACCTGTCCGACGCGCGGGAGGAGGATCTGAGGGACTTCGACGTCGTCCTCATGCGGAAGGACCCCCCCGTCGACCTGCACTTCCTCGTCGCGACCTGGGTGCTCGACCGCGCCCACGCGGCCGGCACGCTCGTGGTGAACGCACCCGCGGCGCTCCGCGACATGAACGAGAAGCTGGTCGCGACGCGCTTCCCCGACTGCTGCCCCGAGACCCTCGTGTCCGCCTCCGAGGCCATGCTCACGGCGTTCATCGAGGACCAGGGGACGGTCGTGCTCAAACGCACGGACCTCATGGGTGGCCGGGGGATCTTCGTGGTGCGACACGGCGACCCCAACACGAACGTCATCCTCGAGGAGATGACGCTCCGCGGCCAGCGGCAGGTCGTGGCGCAGGCCTGGGTGAGCACCGTGAGCACGGCCGGCGACACGCGGATCCTGATGGTGGACGGCGAACCGGTGCCTCAGGCGGTCACGCGGCTGCCCCCCGACGACGATTTCCGCGCCAACCTCGCAACCGGCGCGAGCCCCCGCCCCGCAGAGCTGACCGAGCGGGACCGTCGGATCTGCGAGATCGTCGGACCCGTGCTCGCCGCGGAGGGAGTGTTGTTCGCCGGGCTGGACGTGATCGACGGGCACCTCACCGAGATCAACGTGACCAGCCCGACCTGCATCCGGGAACTCGACGCGGCTTTCGGCCTCCATATCGCTGCTGATCTTTTCGATGCGCTCGAACACTTGAGGGCCTGAAACCCATGTCCGACGAATACAGGACCGACGAATACAGGCTGGACGAATATATGCTGGACGGATGAATATCGAGCCCAAGGAAAGCTGGACCCAGGACCGGTTCTTGGTCTGCCTCGTGGCGGCGGCGGCGCTGCACGCGGCGATTCTGCTGGGCGTGAGTTTCGGTGTCAGTCTGAAACCCGCGCCGCGGCTTGCCGACACCCTGGA
>DATFJS010000432.1:0-3096 GCA_035269045.1 Longimicrobiales bacterium
AGTACGCGTGCCCCAGGACGGTCTCCCATACCGAACACACCTGTCCGAGCGTGCCGGTCCCGCGGTTGGCGGCGGGCTCCTCCGGTTCGCCCTGAAGCCGCCCCAGCAGCGCCACGCGATCGACCTTCCCGTTCGGCAGCGTGGGGAGGCGGTCCAGGGTCAGGAGCACGCCCGGGACCATGTAGTCCGGAAGCCGCTCGCGGCAGTGTGCGCGAGCGGCGTCTTCGGAGACGTCGTCCGGCGAGAGGAAGGCGGCGAGCACGACGTCGCCGGCGTCTTCTCCCGCGGGAGCGGCCAGGACGGCCGCGTTTCGGACCCCCGGCGCAGCGGTCAGGACGCTCTCCACCTCCGCGGTATTCACCGTGAATCCGCGGATCTTGACCGAGGCGTCGACGCGGCCGCGGTAGTGCAGCCGTCCTTCGGGATCGAGCAGGACCCGATCTCTCGAGTCGAAGAGGCGCTCGCCCGCCGGCCCGACCCGGGTCACCGCGTCCGTCGCCTCCGGGTCACCGAGGTACTCGTCGAAGAGCGGCGTGCCCGCGACGTGGAGCCGTCCCTCGGTGCCCCGAGCGACGCGCCGACCGGCGTCGTCGAGCACTTCCACCGTGACCGCGTCCGAGATCGGGCGACCGAGCGGGAGCCGGCCATCGACCAGGTCGGTGCGAAGGTCCACGATCAGCGTGGAGCTCGCCTCGGTGCTGCCGTAGATGGAGTAGAGGGCCGTCGGCGGAGGGAACTCCGACACGATTCGTTCCGCGAGGGGGCCGTCGACCGCCTCCCCCATGAGGACGACCACGCGCAGGTCGGGCGGCGAGAACCCGTCCAGGTCCAGGCTGGTACGCATCATCGACGGCACGATGAGGAGCCGGGACACCCCCTCGGTGCGGAGTCTCGCCCAGAAGGCCGGAAGGTCGCGCACCTCGGCATCATCGACGATCACCGTCGGCACGCCTCCCAGGAGCGGTTCGAACAGCTCGTAGACGGCGTGGGTCGTCGTGAGGGGAGACTTCTGGCAGACCCGCTCGTCACCCGCGTACGGATGGGTCCGCCAGGTCCAGCGGAGGCGGTGGAAGAAGGAGCGGTGACTCCGCACGATCAGCTTGGGTCGGCCCGTGGACCCGGAGGTCGACAGCATGAAGGCCGGAGACGTCGGAGGTACCTCGGGAAGGGAGGGCCGGGGCTGCCCCCGCCCCGCTCGCTCCAGCTCCGACACCGTGGATGCGCGAGGACCCGGGAGGTCGTCTTCGTCGAGGGCGTCGGCGACAACGACCGCCGCCGGCTGCGCCAGATCCAGAATTTCCCTCACGCGAAGCCGCGGAAGCTCCGGTGGAAGCGGGAGCACGGCGGCCCCCGCACGCAGGATGCCCAGCATCCCCACCACGCCGTCGATCGAGCGGGGATGGCGGAAGGCCACCGTGTCGCCCGTCCGGACCCCACGATTCAGGAGCACCGCGGCCATGGCCTCGGAGCGGTCGCGGAGCTCCGCGTACGTGATGCGTGCACCTCGGAAACTCAGCGCCTCCGCCTCGGGGCTGGTGTTGGCCCGGGCGGTGAATCCGCTGGTCAGCGAGTCGGGGCGCTCGGTCGGGCTCATGCGTCGGTGAGCGTGGCGTCGGAGGATTCGTGAAACCGCGTCGCGGAGACTGACCCTCGCCGCTCCACGGAGCAAGGTCGACGACCGTCCCGGTCTCTCCCCGACTCGACTTGCGCCCGCGCCGCGGCGCGAACAGACTCTCCGAGGCGCCCGCATCGGGTCGCCCTCTCGCACTGCGGACCGCGCTCCGGCGCGGCCCCGCCGTACCCATGCCGCCCATGACCACTCCCGCCGACACGACCCGGAAGACGGCGGCGGTGATCCTCGGGTCCGGAATCACGGTGCTGGGAACCCTCCGCTGCCTTCGAGAGGCGGGCGTACCCTGCTATGTCCTGGACGGGGCGGGGACGGTCGTGAAGCGCTCACGCTGGTATCGGCCGGGGCCGAGCCCGTCGCCGAGCCCGACGCCCGAGAGTCTGCGCGCCTGGCTGGCGCGACTGCCTGAGGACCGCGTCGTGCTGTTCCCCTGCTCGGACGAGTGGGCCGTGGTCACGGCGGAGATGATGCAGGGTGGCGCCGACGGGACCCGCGCCAGCATCTGCTCCCCCGAGGCGCTGGCCACCTTCGTCGACAAGGCTCGGTTCGCCGATGCCGCCCGGGCGGCGTCCGTCCCCACGCCGTGGACCCGGACGATGGACACGCCCGAGGATCTGGACGAGATCGCCGAGGACCGGTTCGCGTCCGTCTTCCTGAAGCCGCGTGACTCCCAGTCCTTCATGGCGGCCTACGGTGTGAAGGCCCTCCGCGTGGCGAGTCGGGACGAGGCCCGGGAGCGCCTGCCCGATTTCGATGCGGCGGGTGGAGGCTGCGTCGCGCAGGAGTACATCCCGGGTCCGCCCACGGACCACTACTTCATCGACGGGTTCGTGGATCGACACGGCACGATCCGGGCGCTGTTCGCACGCCGGCGTCTGCGGATGTACCCACCGCCCTTCGGCAACAGTTCGCTCATGGAGAGCGTTCCGCTGGCTGAGGTCGAACCGGCCACAGAGTCCCTCGCGCGACTGCTCGAGAGCCTCGAGTACCGAGGCATGTTCAGCGCGGAATTCAAGAAGGACCCGCGCGATGGGGTGTTCCGCCTGCTCGAGGTCAATCCACGGGCCTGGTGGTATGTCGCCTTCGCGGCGGACTGCGGCGTGGACGTGTGCGGGATGGCGTATCGCGACGCGCTGGGACACCCGGTCGAGACGATCGATGCCTACGCGACCGGGAGGCAGTGCGTGTATCCGTACATGGATTTCTACGCCGTCCTGGCGGAGCGGGGCCGGAATCCGATTCGCCTCGCGGCGTGGGCCGTCCGCTGCCTGGGCTCCGACCAGCCGGTCTTTCGCTGGTCCGACCCCTGGCCCGGCGTGCGCGGGAGCCTGGGTATCGTTCTCGGACGTGCGGCCAAGCCGTGGCGGTAGTCGGAGAGCTCGCCCGGGCCCTGCATCGAGCGGGAATCCGTCGCTGTTTCGGCGTGCCCGGAACCCAGCTGGTGAACTTCCTCGACCAGCTCGTCG
>DATFJS010000433.1:0-2583 GCA_035269045.1 Longimicrobiales bacterium
GTGCAGATGGAGCAGTTCGCATGGCAAACAACGTCGTCGCTCGATTCCGGGACGGGCGGGTCCTCAAGGGCTCCAGCCTCGACGCCCACTCGCAGAAGCCGACCTTCCACATCCGCCCCCCGGACGGCGACATGGAGGAGGTCACCCTCGCCGACCTAAAGGCGGTGTTCTTCGTCCGGTCGTTCGAGGGAGACTCGACCCGGGAAGATTCGGAGCGCCTCGATCCGGAGGACCGGCGGGCCCGTGGGATGAAGGTCGTGCGCGTCACCTTCGAGGACGACGAGCAGATCGTCGGGCTGACGAACCACTACCCCGCGACGCGCCCCTACTTCTTCGTGCTTCCCGTCGACGAGCGAAGCAACAACCTGAGGATCCTGGTCAACCGCGACGCGATCGAGGAGATCGACCTCGTCGAGTGACCCTGCACGCGGACACCGTGCCCTGCAGGCCGACGGGGCCGCGGGGCCCGAGCACCTGGAGATCGGATCGACCCCACCGCAGCCCTGCGGTGTACGCCCGATCATGACGTCGACTCTCTTTCGGGTGGCCCTCGCCCTCGCCGCGGTGTTTGCACACTCCGCCCTCGCGCACGCTCAGACCCCGCTCGATCTGCTCCGCAGCATGCGGCAGGGAGGCGGGTGGCTCGCCATCCCCGTCACCCAGGGCTCCGCGACGCTGCGTACGGACACGATCCCTACGCTGGGACTGGCGGTGGACGGCTGTCTCACCGTCTGGCCGGGTCATTCCGGCATGTGGTCCCTCGAGGCCTACGACCCCCTGAACGACCAGGCCCTCGAAGCGGTGGCCCGGCCCGGAGAAGGGGTCCGGTTCTCCTACCAGACCGGCGCCCGGTCCGCGCTGGGCATCGATGTGCGGTGGAGCGAGCCTCGGGACACCGTGCTGCAGGTATGGATCGGCGTCGACACCGGTGATCCGGATCGGGACGCCTGCACGCCCCGCTACCGGGGCGACGGCGGAGCCGAAGAGGCCATCGTCGCCGCCCCTCGAAGCATGTTCCGAAACGACGCCGTCAGACCCCCGCCGCGATCGGCTCGTCCTCCGTCGCTCGCGTGATCCTCCGAGCCTCCTGCTCGGGCACGAACTCGTATCCGGCGAACTCGCGCCGATGGTGGCCGCGACCCTGCGTCATCGCGCGGATGCTCGAGGCGTACCGGTAGAGCTCGGCTTCGGGGATCATCGCCCGGATCTTCGCCCTGCCCTCGGCCGAATCCATCCCCATCACCCGGCCACGGCGACTGTTGATGTCGCCCATGACGTCACCCAGATACTCCTCGGGTGTCGTCACCTCGACCTCCATGACGGGCTCCAGCAGGCGAGGACCGGCTGCCTCGGCGGCCGACCGGAACGCCTGGGAGGCCGCGATCCTGAAGGCGACGTCGGACGAGTCCACGGCATGGTACGAGCCGTCGAAGACCTCGGCCGCGAAGTCGACGAGTGGGAACCCCGCGAGGACCCCTCTGCTCGCGGCCTCCTGGATCCCCCGATCGACCGAGGGCACGAACTTGCCCGGAATCACGCCTCCCTTGATCGAGTCCTCGAACGCGTATCCCTCGCCCCGGGGCAGCGGCTCGAGTCGGATGTGACAGTCGCCGAACTGACCCCGCCCGCCACTCTGCTTCTTGTGGCGACCGCGGGCCTCCGCCGTCCGGGTGATCGTCTCCCGGTACGCGATCCTCGGCCGCTCGATCTCCACCTCGACGTTGTACTTGCGCCTGAGGCGTTCGATCTGGACCTCGAGGTGCATCTCCCCCATGCCTCGTGCGATCGTCTGGTGCAGCTCCCCGTCGAACTCGGCGTGGAAGGTCGGATCCTCCTCGTGGAGGCGCGGCAGCACCTCCCCCAGCTTGTCGTCGTCGTTCCGCGTCGCCCCCTTCAGCGCCACGGAGATGTCGGGTCGCGGGAAGGAGATCTTCTCGAGCGCGAGGCGCTCCCCGGCGGCGCACAGGGTGTCGTTGGTGTGGGTGTGCTTGAGCTTCGCGACGACACCGATGTCTCCGGCGTGGAGCCGCGGCACCTCGAGGCGGTCCTTCCCCATCCCGATCGAGAGGTGATTCAGCTTCTCGACGTCGCCGTCCGAGGCGTTCACGACCTCCTGACCGTTGGCGAGCGTACCCGAGACGATCCGGAAGAAGGAGAGCTCTCCGACGTGCGGCTCGGTGGTCGTCTTGAAGACCAGCGCCGCGAGTGTCTCGTCGTCCACCGGCTCCAGGTGACGGGACGCACCGGACTCGACCACGGTCGCCTCTTCACCCCCCGTCTCCCCCGGATGCGGGAAGAGCTCGACGATCTTCTTCAGCAGGGCCCGCGTGCCGTAGCAGGTCTTCCCGCTTCCGCAGAAGAGCGGCACGAATTCGCCCCGCGCCATCCCGAACGCCATCGCCTCCAGGACCTCCTCGCTCGAGAGCTCGCCGCCCTCCAGGTAGTGCTCGAGGTATCGCTCGTCGGTGGTGGCCAGCCGCTCCTGCAGCTCCGTCTCCCACCGCTCGAACCTGCTCCTGAGCTCGTCGGGGATCGGGACGTGATCGTACTCGCCGGTGCGGGTCCCGCGTCGATACTCGTGCG
>DATFJS010000434.1:0-14518 GCA_035269045.1 Longimicrobiales bacterium
CGATCCCGCCTCGATCAGCCCCTGCATCGAGATGTTCTGCACGCGACCCGTGCCGTTGTCCTGATTGAGCAGGACCTGGAGGCCGTCGACGACCTCGGGGTGGTCCGCCGCGAAGGCGCGTGAGCCGTTCAGGCCCTGCTCCTCCCCACCCCAGTGGCCGACCATGATCGTCCGGCGCGGGTTGGGCAGTACCTCGGACAGGATCCGCATCGCCTCCATCATGGTGACGGTCCCGGTCCCGTTGTCCGTCGCCCCGCTGCCGCCGTCCCACGAGTCGAAGTGCGCCGAGAGCAGCACGTACTCGTCGGGCAGCTCGCTGCCGGGAATCATCGCGATGGTGTTGAACGTCGGCACGTCCCCGAGGAACTCGGCGTCCGCCTGGACCCGCACGCGCGGACTTTGACCGTTCGCGGCCAGGCGGAAGAGCAGGCCGTAGTCCTCGCACGACATGTCGAAGGTCGGGATCGTCTCGGTAGACGCACTGAACACCTTGTTGGTGCCCGGGGCGTCGGACCACCGGCTCTCGAACAGCCCGAGTGCGCCCGCCGCCTCGAGTCGCTGCTGGAGTGCGGCATTGCCCGGTGCGACCAGGAACCGGGATCCGGTCCACTGCCCCTCCGCGATCCGCCGCTCCGACTGCATCGCCTCGAAGTCCGACGGGCGGGCGTACTGCTCCCACTGATCGTCGGGGCGGCAGGTGGGCTCCGGGAAGGCGATCGCGACGAACTTGCCCTCGACCGTCGGCAGCCAGGCCTCGACCTCCGCCTCCGAGGTGAACTCCGGCATGGCGATCACCTCACCCTCGACCGGCTCACCGTTCGGCGTGCCGCCGGACCAGCCCAGAAGCATCCCCTCCAGCGAGCGAACCCGCGGCTCCAGCAGATCGACGTGGCTGATCCCTCGCCGCCATCCGAGCCAGGTCCCGTACTGTTCGTTGCGCGCCTCGACGCCCCACTGCTCGTACATCGACACGGCCCAGTCGTGGGCGGCCTGCATGTTGGGCGTCCCCGTCAGCCGCGGCCCGATCGAGTCGAGCAGCGTCTGCGCGAGAGGATAGACCTGGGAGTTCTCCATCCCCTCGGCCCAGATCGCGCGAAGAATCGGATCATCGTCGGGGAAGTTCTGGGCGTTGAGGGGCGCGCTCACGACCGCGAAGGACCCGAGAACGAGCGTGACGGCGAGGGTCGTGAGGACGGCGTTGCGGACGTGGGCGAGGACGTTCATGCAGGGCTCCGTGAGCTCGGGGGCGGGGTCGTCGGGAATCTCGACGGGCGAGTCGCCGTCGACGGGGGCGCGGCGCGATCCTACCTTGAGTTCACGCACGCGCCCCTCTGATTCCACCGACATCATGCTCTCTCTCGATCTCTCCGGAAAGAACGCCTTCGTCGCCGGCGTCGCCGACGACCGCGGCTTCGGCTGGGCCATCGCCCGTCATCTCGCGGCCGCGGGAGCTTCGGTGCGTGTCGGTACCTGGCCCCCCGCGCTCGGCATCTTCACGAAGAGCCTCGAGCGTGGGAAGCTCGATCAGAGCCTCCCCGGCGACGCGGAAGGCGAGTGGAGCCCGGCGAAGATCTACCCGCTCGACGCCGAGTACGACACGGCCGACGCGGTGCCGGTGGACGTGGCGGAGAACAAGCGGTACGCCGGGCTCGACGGCTACACGATTTCGGAGGTCGCGGAGCAGCTCGGCGCCGACCTTCAGGGTGAGGGCTCGGGGAAGCTCGACATCCTCGTGCACTCCCTCGCCAACGGTCCAGAGGTCCAGAACGACCTTCTCGACACGAGCCGGTCGGGGTACCTCGCGGCGATCGGTGCGAGCGCCTATTCGCTGGTCAGCATGGTGCAGCGCTTCGGACCGATCATGTCGGACGGGGGCGCCGTGGTGTCGCTCAGCTATCTCGCCGCGGAGCGCGCCATCCCGGGATACGGGGGCGGGATGAGCTCGGCCAAGGCCGCGCTCGAGGGCGACACCCGGACGCTCGCCTTCGAGGCGGGGCGCCGATTCGGCATCCGCGTGAACGCGATCAGCGCGGGTCCGCTCGCGAGCCGGGCCGCGAAGGCGATCGGCACGATCGAACGGATGGTGGACTACTACGCCGAGAACGCGCCCATCCAGAAGGAGCTCGAGGCGGATCACGTCGGGGCGACGGCCGCCTTCCTCTGCAGCCCGCTCGCGGCGGCGGTGTCGGGCGAGACGCTTCACGTGGACATGGGCTACCACGCCATGGGGATGATCGCCGACACGGATCTCCTCACGGAGGACTGACCGGAGACCGTGTCCGCCGACCAGGGGCCACCGTTCGGGGAGCGCCTGCCCGACCTCCTCACGCCACCCCCCGGGCCGGCGTCGCAGGACCTCATGCGCCGCCTCGCGGCCGTGGAGACCCGCAACGTCACATGGCAGGATCCGGACGGTGAAGCCGCGTGGCCGGTCGCGTGGACCGAGGCGAAGGGCGCCAACGTCCGCGACGCGGACGGGAACGTCTACCTCGACCTCACCGCCGCCTTCGGCGTGTGCCTGGCCGGGCACCGCCCCCCCGCGGTCGAGGCCGCGATCCGCGACCAGGCGAGTCGGCTCGTGCACGGAATGGGTGACGTGCACCCGCCGGACGCCAAGGTCCGGCTGCTGGAGACGCTCGCCGACGTGCTCGGGTGGGGAGACATCCGGGCCACCCTGGCGAACACGGGGAGCGAAGCCGTCGAGGTCGCGCTGAAGACGGCGCAACTCGCCACCACCGACACGGAACTCCCCGCAGGCCGGCCCGGCATCATCGCCTTCGAGGGTGGCTACCACGGACTGACTCTCGGCGCGCTCGCCCCCACCCACCGGTCCGACTTCCGTGCCCCCTTCGCGGAGAGGACCTGGGCCGGCGTGGCCTGGGCCCCCTACCCCGGCTCGCCGGCGGATCCGGACGGATCGCGTGCACTGGAGCTGGTCGAGGAGTGGCTCGAGCGAGGGATTCCGTCGCGGACCGCGCGTTCCCGCGACGGGGACGCGGGACGGGGGGAGCGCGCCGGAACCCGCGACCTCGATCGGATCCCGGTAGGCGCCGTGATCATCGAGCCGGTCCAGGCACGGGGTGGCGTACGGGTGCTCGGCGGGACTGCCGCGCCCGACGTCGGGCGGAAGCTGTCCGACCTCGTCGCCGCGAGTGCCGCCGTGCTCGTGGCCGACGAGATCTTCACCGGGCTGGGCCGGTGCGGTGCGGTTCTGGCCTCGGCACGTGTAGGTCTCTGCCCCGATGTGATCGCCCTGGGGAAAGTCCTCGGCGGGGGCCTGCCCCTGAGTGCGTGCGTCGGGTCGGCGGCGGTCATGGACGCCTGGCCGCGTTCGACCGGGGAAGCCATCCACACGAGTACGTTCCTCGGCCACCCGCTGGCCTGCGCCGCCGGCGCGGCGATGCTGCGACACGAGGTGGCCCCCGGCCTGCCGGACCGGGCCGAGCACACCGGGCAGCGGATTCGCGCCGCGCTCGGGCCGATTCTGCGGGAGCGACGCCGGGTCGGCCCCCTTCGAGGTCTGGGACTGCTGCTCGGCTTCGACTGTCTGGACGAGAACGGGGCCCCGGAATCGGGCGGCGCGGTCGATGTCGCCGAGCGCCTCGTGCGGAAGGGTGTCCTCGTGCTTCCCGCCGGACCGACCGGCGCCACACTCGAGATCACTCCGCCGGTCACGCTGACGGACGCCCAGATCGGATTCGCCGCCCAGGCGATCGCGGCCGTGCTCGACGAGACCGGCCGATGATCCGCCGCATCGTGCTCGGTGCGGCGTACGCCGCCGTCTTCGCCTTGGTGGTGATCTCCGGCGTTGCGCTCGTGCAGGAGGGTCGACTGTTCGGCCCCGCAGACGACGCCGTCCCCGATGACGACGTCGTCGTCGAGGACCCGCGTCGACCGGTCCTGCTCGTTCCCGGCTGGGCCGACGAAGGGGAACGGCTCGCCCCGCTCGCCTACCGACTCCGCACCAGCGGGTGGGACAGCACCGCCGTCCTCACGGTGAACTTCGAGGATCCGGTCGGGTCGAACATCGACCACGCCGAGGAGATCCGGCAGGCGGTGGATTCACTGCTGTCGCTGAACCCCGGAGCCGACGAGGTGGACATCGTCGCGCACTCCATGGGTGGCCTCGCGACGCGGTGGTACATGCAGCACGGAGGGGCCGACACCGTCCGACGCTTCGTGAGCCTTGCCGGCCCACACCGCGGGACGCTGGTATCGCTGGTCGCCTGGGGTCAGGGGGGTGTCGAGATGAAGCCCGAGAGCACCTTCCTCGCGGAACTCGACTCCGTGCTGCCCGAGAGCGTTCAAGGATTCACCATTCGCACGGAACTGGAGACGCACATCATCCCGCAGGAAAGCGCCACACTCCCCGGCGTTCCCGACACCGTCCTCTGCTGCACCATGCACTGGACGCTGCCCACGGACGCCACCGCCATCGACGTGATCGTCGACTTCCTCGTGAACGGACACCCCGAGTGAGCCACTCCCCCTGGGACGCCGTCCTGTTCGATCTGGACGGTACGATCGCCGATACCATCCCTCTCATCCTGGCCTGCTACCGGGAGATGATGCTCGAGCATTTCGGGCACGAGGGGGACCCGCAGGAGTGGCTGACCACCATCGGGCGTCCCCTGCCGATCAGCCTGCGGGCCATCGCGAAGGATGCCGAGGAGGCGCTGGAACTGCGCGCGACCTACAAGCGCATCCAGGCCGGGCTGCACGACGAGATGGTCCGGGCCTACGAGGGGATTCCGGAGCTCGTGCACGCCGAGGTCACGCGGAACTCACCGCGCGCGATCGTGACGAGCAAAGGTGCCCCGATGACGGTGCAGACCATGACCGTGTGCGGCGTCTTCGAGGCGTTCGACACGGTCATCACCGCCGACGACGTCACGTTCCCGAAGCCCGATCCCGAACCCGTGCACATGGCGCTCGAGCGTCTGGGTGTGAAGCCGAGCGAGCGCGTCGTCTTCATCGGTGACTCGGCGCACGACATCGAGGCCGGGCATGCGGCAGGCGTGACCACGGTGGGCGTCACGTGGGGTGCGCTCGGTCGCGGCGCACTGGAGGGCGCCGGGCCGACCTGCGTGGTCGACCGGGTCGCGGAACTGGGGCCGATCCTGGACGGCGGCCTGATCCGGTAAGACTCCGCGGGATCGAAGCGTCAGCGCGTCCGGGACGCGTGATCGATCTTCTCGGCCAGCTTCGTGTCCTTCTCCGTCAGCCCACCCGCGTCGTGCGTCGTGAGGCCCACGATGACCTTGTCGTAGCGGATGTCGATGTCGGGATGGTGCTCCGCATCGTCCGCCAGCGTCGCCAGGCGATTCACGAACACGATCGAGTCCCGAAACTTCTCGAACTGGACCGTCTTTCGAATCTTGTCACCGTCGCGGGTCCACTCGGGATGCCGCTCGAGCCAGTCCGTGATCGATTCTTCGTTGAGCTTGCGAGCCATGACTGCCGGGGTGGGATGAGACAGAGATTCCGTGGCTGGTGAACCCCGGAAGGGCACTGAGGATCCGGTTCGCCGCGTTCGGTCGCGTCTGGTCGAAAAGGGGTTGACGAGGCACGTTGAAAGGGTAGCTTTTCGATCCGCCGTGAATTCGGGGCGGGTTCAGGGCCCCCATCGTCTAGTGGCCTAGGATATCGCGTTCTCAGCGCGAAGACCGGGGTTCGAGTCCCCGTGGGGGTATCGCGAAAGCCGCGTTCGTCGTCAGGCGGCGCGGCTTTCGTGCACAGATCGGTCGCTTAGCTCAGTTGGTAGAGCGCTACGTTCACATCGTAGATGTCACTGGTTCGAGTCCAGTAGCGACCATTACGACATTCGGAAGTGCATGCGCCCCGACGGCTTCGGCCGGCGGGGCGTTTTTTGTTGGTGTGACTTTTCGGACCGCTTGAGCCAGCAGATCGTCAGAGCTGGGGCGGGTTCCCGCGGGACCCTACCCTCAGGTCACACCCTAGAGGCCGAGTCGGATTCGAACCCGTTGGTTGGCTACCCAGCCAATCCGAGGCCCTTAGGATGAGCCCTCGAGCTGGCAGCATCCGAATCGCCACGATTCCGCGCCGCCCGATCGCCCTTCGTGGACACCGACGACGGCCCGCCGCACAACACCGGACCCACTCCGGAGGATTGTGAAATCGAAGGCTTGCGGAGAGGTCTTGGGAAGGTCGCAGGGGTCGGCCGAGGCGGACTAGCACACGACACAACTTCGGTCGCGAGGCTCCAGAGCACGTTCGCGATTGAGCCGCGCAGAGCCACGACCTCCACGTCCAAGCCCGCCTTACGGTAGTTGTCCACGACAGGTGCGAAGATGTGGTCCCCAGATCCCAGTACGATTCGGATATACCGACACGCGATCCAGCGGACGTCGCTTACATAATCGATGAGAGCCAGATCCGCCCCGTCCACGCCGGTTGCCGGAATCACGTTCGCGTCGGGAAAGAGCGCCCTAGCCGTGAATGCTATGCTGGGCTGCACCGCGACGATGACGTGGTCGTACGGGCCTATCCCGACGGTGTCCTGGTAGAGTTCGCTGGCTTGCCGAAGGCCGGCTGCAGAGAGGTGTCCACCTGCGAGATTCTCAAGGTCGATCAAGTGCAGCGTTCGACCGTCGGGCACCCACGGCTCGAGGCGGGCAGAACCATGGGCCGGCTCAACTATCCGGGAGTAGCCACCTCGGCCTAGTGCTCGTGTTCGTGCGGGCAGAGCCCCCTCTCCGGCATCGCCCTCTCCAGTCCGGCTTCCTTGTCCAGTGACGTGAATCACAGCTCCTCCACAGGCTTCATGCCCAAGCGTTGCCGGAGCCACGCGGCGGCTCGTGAACCAACGTTCGGCAACACCATCTCCTCGACGTCTTCGGCGAAGATGTCACTCCTGAACCACAACTTCAGTTCTAGGTCATAAGGCCAGTAAAAGGCGACCTCCCTGTCACCGTCCTTCTTTCGAACATCCCAGACCTTCAGGAAGTCCGATTCCCATATTGCCTTACCCGCGAAGCGAACCTCGACCCTGCGCTCGTCCCACTCACCGGGTGCTACCTCGACGTCCTTAAGCACGTCCACCGCGACATCGGTGAACCCCTCCTGCTCGTAGTCCCAAAGCTCATTCCTGACGGCATACTGAAGGAGCTTGCTGAACTCCAGGTCCGCTTCCTTCGCGCGCTCGCCCATTTCGTCCGGCAGATAGCAGTTGACTCGCATCGAACTCTCGCCTCGTGGCAGTTAGACTCATCGCACCATTCGGTGTGCGCATTCATGATTGCATTAGTATGCGCATACGTCAAGATCCAACGTGCGCATACCTGGGTCAGGGGCCCGTGGATCTCGCACCGATTCCGGGCTCCCGCGATTCGTCCTACCGTCCACGCCTCCACATTCCGGCCTGCGGCGGAGCAGCATTGGCTCGGCGGGGTAGCCTAGATTTCGGTTCCGGTGCTTCCCGGGAGGGACGCACCCCTCGACGAATAGGAGTGACTCCAATGAAGCGCCTCTCACCAAGCGCGCTCGGCGCTGTCCTAATTCTCGCACTCGTCGCGAACGACGGGTCCGCACAGTCCGAAAGGACGCATCGTGATGTCTGGCTGGGTGCGAATGACTCACAACGAGCGGCAATGATCCTCGGCGCAGACATCGGCGTCCGAGCAGGGATCGTCCTTGGGTTATCCGAGGGCGCCGCATCAGAACAGGGAGACGAGAGCCCCCAAGAAGAAGCCTCCCAATCACCTGAGGAGCTAGTCGAATGGTATCGGGCCGCGCTTCCCCCGTCTGACTTGGTCCAGGAGGCAATCACCAAGCTCTACCTTGATCCTCGCAACACGTGTGTGTCTCTCCATTCGGCAATTCCGCTCGAGATGATTTACCGGCCTCTGATGACCGGGTTCGATACCCAGACCGCCGACCAGCAGGTCGAAGAATATCTCTCTAAGTCGAGAATGGATGCGGTGGGTTGCGCTGCGCCGCCCGATCCCAACTAGGCCCATCGCTAGGTCACGAATAAGGGCGTCCTAGCTGCACGTGCGCCTACTCATGTCACATCGGGCCTCAGGTGGCGCTTCCCACGCACCACACCGTGGCTGATCGCTTTGCGCCAGCGGATGACCACCGCTACATCGCCATGGGTGTGACTTTGCCAAGCGTTTCGCACGCACTCTCGGCGAATCGCACCCGGATCGACCGGCGAACGCCCGGCTTCTTTGGGGATCAGCCGGCATCATCCGGTGTCACCGGGTATCCACCCTCGGTCCAGTAGCGACCATTCACAGATTCGGAAGTGGATGCGCCCCGACGGCTTTGGCCGGCGGGGCGTTTTTCGGGGGTGACTGTTCAGAATCGGCACGCTGGGCGCCACCTACTTGGTGCGGACGCCCCAATCCGGTGTACGGTTGTCCAGAACGCGACACCCTTCCCGCACCCGACGATCATGCGCGCACTCTCAGTCATCGCCGCCCTCACCCTCCTCGCTGCACCGGCCTCCGCGCAGGAGACCGTGCGCCTCTCTTTCGACTGGCCGGCCGGCCTGCGCGGGAGCGTCATCACCACATCCAGCCAGACGTCGGGCGCCATGGGGATGAACATGTCTCAGGGATATGTGATCTCGCAGCGCATCGAGACGGAGAGCCATCCGGAGGGTCTGCTGGTCCGCTATCGGGATGGCGAGCTGGTGGAGATGACCGGGGACATGCTCACGGGTGCGGCCGGCGCCGATGGCTTCATGCGGGCGACCGCCGAGGCCGGGTATGACATGATCGTCGATGACGACGGGGTTCTCGTTCGGGTGGAGCGGGACTCCGCATCCATCGCGAAGCTGCGTGCCGCCATGGAGGAGATGATGGGCACGCTGGAGGGCTCCGAGGGGACGACCGGAGGGATGAGCGGGATGCTCGAGGGCATGCTCTCGGACGACGCTCTGAATGCGCAGGTCGAGCAGTCGTGGGCCCAGATGGTCGGCTCCTGGGTTCAGGATGGGTTCACCTTCGGCGAGGCGGTAGCGAGTCGGGAGGAGGCACCCTTCCCACTCATGCAGAACCGCTCATTGCTGATGGACAAGGCGACGACGATTCGCGAACGGGTGCCCTGCTTCGACGGCGGTGCCGCCGACCAGTGCGTGCTCGTCGTGGTGGAGACGTCGATCGATCCCGAGAACATGCGCCAGATGATGGATGAGATGTTGGGCCAGACGCTGGGCGGGATGAGCGCCGACGTGGACCTCGAGCTCGAGCTCGGTGCCTTCGAACAGACAATGGTGACCGAGACCATCCTCGACCCGAACACGATGCTCCCCTTTTCGACGACCTTCACGACCGTCGTCGACATGGAGATGACCATCATGGGACAGACCATGCCGTCCCAGCAGGAGATGAGCGTCACCACGGAGTATGCCTGGGAGAATCGCTGAGGGGCGCCGGGGTGCGTGTCGCCCTCGTCAGAAGCTGAACCAGACCCCGCCGTTGAACGCCCGCCCCTCGAGCGGGGCCCAGACGTCGGTGATCCAGCGACCGTCCGGCGTCCGCGACGGCCGGAGCAGCGGGTCGTAGCCGGTCTGGCGGGTGTCGAGCACGTTCTCGGCGTTCAGGAAGAGGCGGAACGGGCCCAGCTTGCGATCGATGAGGAAGCCGAGGATGAAGTGGTCCCGCGACGTGGCCCGGTACGGGTCGTCCTCGAGTTCCTGACGGCCGGTGAAGTAGGCCTCGATTCCGACTCGGCCCCAGTCCTCCCTCTCGTACGCACCCACGACGCCGACGGAGTGCCGCGGCGTGAGCGGGACCTCGCGTCGACCCGGGCCGTCCGGCGTCGGTTCGGTGGAGCGCAGGAAGGCGTGCGAGCCGATCAGGCGCCACGGGCCGGTGCGGAGCGCCGCAAACACCTCCGTCCCCCAGGTCTCGACCGAGCCCTCGGAGGCGTTCCGGATCGTGAGCGTCCCGTCCGACTCGCGGATCGTCTGAAGCGGATCGTCGATGACCGACCCGAACGCGCTCGCGTTGACCTCCAGCGGGCCGAAGGTGCGCCCGATGTCGACCATCCCGCTGCGAGCGCGCTCCTCGACCCACTCCCCCGGCTGGTTGAGGCGCCCGATCCCGACCGCCTCGACTTCCTCGGTGAAGGGTGTGGGCGCGAAGAAGCCGGTTCCGGCCGAAACGCGGGTCGTCCACTCGGCGGCGCGAGCAAGCACCGAGACGCGCGGGCTGAGCACGCCGCCATACCGGCTGTGGTCGTCGTAACGGAGGCTCACGGCGGCCGTCAGCCACTCCGACAGGTCGATCTCGTCCTGGGCGAAGATCGCCGGGACGGTGTAGTCGAAGTCGAACGCGGGGAATTGATCGTGGGCGTAGCCGTCGTGCTGGATCGCGAGCCCCAGGACCCACAGGTGTCGCCCGTCCTGGCCCGACAGGGCGACCTCCGCGAACCCGGTGCGGTGCTCGTCCTCCTCGAGCCGGTCCCCGAAGCGGTGTTCGTGGCTTTGCAGTGACCCCGAGACCCGCGCCGAGAGCACCCGAGCGCTCGAGAAAACCTTCCGCAGGCTCAGGCCGGTGTCGATCCGCCGGGTGTCCAGCGATTCGGCGTAGGGCGAGCCGTCGGGCGCCACCTCGCCCGGCAGCGTCCCGCCGGCCCGATCCTCCGCCATCCCGCCCACGGTGAAGATCGCCGAACTGCCGGCTCCGTCGTCCCAGAACAGCCTCGGCCGCACCGACACGCGCTCGAAGTCGGGCACGTCCGCCCATCCGTCGTCGTTCACGTCGGCGTAGTCCTGCCGGTGGGCGCTGGCCAGCAGCGTGTAGCCCCAGGGCTCACCGAGCTCGTCGGCGAGCCAGCCGACCACGTCCGTCCCGTCCAGGGTGGACTGATTGAGGATCAGCTCGCGCGCCGGGTCGGGGCGCCGCGAGATCAGGTTCACCACGCCACCGAGCGCCGTCGGGCCGTAGAGCGCGGACGCCGCGCCCTTGATGACCTCTACGCGGGCGAGATCCATCGGTGGCACCTGGAGCGGGCCCAGCGCCCCGGCCTGCCCGCCGTACAGCGGCATCCCATCGGTGAGGATCTGGGTATACCGGCCCCGGAGCCCCTGGATCCGCACGCTCGCGCCCCCCAGCGACGGCGCCGTCGGCTGTACCCGCAGCCCCGCCGTCTCGTTGAGCAGCATCCCGATGTCGCCCGGCGTCATGAGAAGCTTCTCCTCGAGCTCTTCGCGGGACACCGCCTCGATTCGAATCGGCTCCTCCTCGATCCGTCGCTCGGTCCGGCCGGAGGTGACGACGATCCCTTCGGTCTCGATCACCTCCTGTGCGAGGTCGATCACCAGCGTGGTGTCGCGAGCCGGCTCGAGCGCGAGCGTCACCTCAGCGTGCGCGAACCCGAGGCGCTCCGCGGTGACCGACCACGAGCCCGCCGGCAGGCGAAGCGTCGTGACGCCGTCCGCGTCGGTGAGACCACTGCGCGTCGGGCCGTCGCGGCTGGCAGCGGTGATCACGACGCCCTCCACGGCGCCGAACGCACTCATCGTTCGGATCGTGACCGTTGCGGTGTCGACGGCCTGTTGGGCGAAGGCGGCCCCGGGCTGGAGGGCGAGGAGCAGGAGGGAGAGGACGGCGAGCTTCGCGAAGAGACGGAGGGTCATTGCGTCGAGTCGGGCCCGATGCGGCTTCCGCACCGTGGGCATTCGAGGGTGGCACGCGCGGGATCGGCAGCGACCCGGTCCGCGACGGAGAGCAGGAGCGTCACGTTCTCGTCCGCGTGGCGGTAGCGGACGTACCGACCGTCGCGCTCACCGACCACAAGCCCGCACCCGACCAGACAGGCCAGGTGGTTCGAGGTGTTCGGCTGCGACAGTTCGGCCCGCTCGGCGATCTCTCCGACACTCAGCGGACCGTCCTCCAGCGCGTAGAGGATCCGCAGCCGCGACGGCTCGCCGAGTCCATGGAAGAGTCGCTCCCGCTGTGTCTGGAGTGCGGGTGAGGCGGACGTCGTCATCGTCGTGGGTTCCCCATCTATATCATTTGCGGATGATATGTAATGGCGAAGTGCCCCCCCGTCTACTCGAGTGGAATCGCGTCCGTCTCGCGCTCAGTCGGGCGTTGCGATCCGCGACGCGGCGCCATCCGTTGCCGTCCCCTTCTCCCGCAGGAAGGTCGGCGCGAAATCGGCTCCGTTCGGCCACTCGACCGTCCCGGTCTCCGAGTTCAGTCGCACACGACGGAAATAGTCCGGGTCCCGCAGAGGGTCGATCTGGTGGAGCGGTTCGTGAGCCCGGGCGCGATTCCAGTTCGCGCGCAACTCACCCTCATGGACGTCGGTCCAATCGGTCGGCAGGCGCAACGCTCGTCGAGGGAACTGACCCGTTACCACCCCCGAATCGATCTCGACGATGACTTCATGCTCACCGTAGCGAATCAGTCACCCTCCCCCGCGAGCTGCCGCATCAGCGACGCCATGTCCACCAGCTCCCACTCCTCCGCGATCCGCCCGTCCACGACGCGGCTGTGAATGACGCCGTGGACCGAGACCCGCCGCCCGGTGGCCGGCATGCCCATCATCTCGCCCTCGTTCGTGCCGGTCAGGGTGAACGCCGTAGCGACTCGCTCGCCGTCGCCGAACATGTCATCGATCTGGAGGGTGAGATCCGGGAATGCGGTGTGGTACATCCTGAACAGCCCCTGCAGCGCATCCGCGCCGACAAGCTCCTCGCCCGGGGTTCGGTAGACGTAGTCGTCATGAAGAAGCTCGGGTAGCACGGAGTAGTCCTTCGCATTGAGGGCTTCGTCGATGAGGCGGCGGACGACCTGTTGCTGCGGTGTCATGAGACGCATCCTGTCAGTCGGTTCGCAGTAGTCACGCATTGAAGGTCGAACCCTCGAGCAGAGATCTCTTGGCGTCGTGCGACAGGTTTTGTGCGCAGGACGCCAAACTCCATCGAGGTCGTTTCAGGTCAGGGAGCCAGCCAGATGGGACGAGTCACCTCTCTCTTCGCGCGGAAGGTCGCCGCACAGGCGGGCGGCGGGCAGCACGCCGCAGCGCTGCTGGGTACCCTCGGGCTCGAGCCCGAGGGAGCGGTGGATCCCGCGTTCATGGTCCCGGCTTCGGACTACTACGCCTTCTTCGAGCAGGCGGCCGCTGCAGACGCCGACACCACCACCCTGCCGCTCCGGGTGGGCGCGACCATGCGCTCGGACGACTACGGGCCCTTCGGGTTCGCCTGGAAGTCGGCGCCCACTCTGCGTGGCTCCTACGAGCGGGCGGCGCGATTCGCACTCGTGCTCACCAGCGTGACGGGCTATGAGGTGGAGAAGTGCTTCGGAGGCGCATTCATGCACCTTCACCGCGAGGGGGAGCGGCGCCTCGGCATGAGGCTTTCGAACGAGGCATCCCTCGCCAGCATCGTGGCGATCAGTCGCGAGGTCGCCTCCCAGCCGTTCCGGCCCGAGGACGTCTACCTGAAGCACGAAGCGCCCGACGACACGAGCGGACACGAGGCCTGGTTCGGCTGCCCGGTCCACTTCGGGTCGGACAAGGATGCGCTTCGGGTTTCCGAGGAGACCCTCCGCACGCCGAACAGGGTCGGAGACGCGAGCATCGCGCAGTTCTTCGACACGATCCTGGAGGCGGAGGTCGGCACGCTCGACGAGACGGTGCCGCTCGACCGCAGGGTGCTGGATCGGGTGTCCACGGCATTGAGCGGCGGTGTCCCGGCCCTCTCCGACGTCGCGAGGGAACTCGGCATGAGCGGGCGCACGCTCCAGCGCCGCCTCGCCGACGAGGATACCTCCTTCCAGTCGCTTGTGGACGACGCGCGCCGGAAGCTGGCGGTCCGCCTTCTCGGGCAGGAGGGCGACGCCACCCTCTCCGAGGTGGCCTTCATGACCGGGTTCGCCGACCAGAGCGCATTCACTCGGGCATTCAAGCGCTGGACGGGTGAGACCCCGGGCGCGTTCCGAGCAGGATCCGGCGGGAGATAGGCCGCCGCAGCGGGCATCGGGACCGGAGAAGATCGGCAGGCGGGTGAGGCCTGTCGCATTCGATCAATACATCTGTCGTCTCGAGTCGAGAGACGTTTCAGCTGGTCTGCCACCTTCGGTCTGTATTCCTCGAACTCACCGGAGCAGACCATGACAGACACTCGCACGACACCTTCGACATCCTCCCAGCGCATTCTCGTCCTCGGCGGCACGGGCAAGACCGGCCGCCGCATCGCGGCAGGCCTCGAGGCAAAGGGCCTCTCGGTCCAGATCGGCTCACGCGGAGCCACCCCGCCCTTCGACTGGAACGACCCGTCGGGGTGGGACGCCTGCCTCGACGGCATCGACGCCGCCTACATCAGCTACGCCCCCGATCTGGCCATGCCCGGCGCCGCCGACGCGATCGAGGCGTTCGTCGAGCGGGCGAAGGCCCACGGCGTCCGGCGTCTGGTGCTCCTCTCCGGCCGAGGCGAGCCGGAGGCCCAGGCCTGCGAGCGGATCGTGCAGGAGAGCGGGCTCGAGTGGACCGTCGTCCGGGCGAGCTGGTTCTTCCAGAACTTCTCCGAGGGCGC
>DATFJS010000435.1:0-2986 GCA_035269045.1 Longimicrobiales bacterium
ACACGGGCCTCGGGCTCCCCGATCATCTGCTCCACCAGCCCGCGGATCGCCCCGGCGAGCGCGGAATACGGTGTACTCTGCCGAAGCTGGTCGAACTTGCCCCGTACCAGGTAGCCGCCGCGGCGTACCACCGCATCCGCCAGTTCGTCGACGAGCGCCGACTTCCCGACCCCGGAGCGGCCGCGGACGACGCAGAATCCGGTCCCGCCATGAGCCACGTCGTCGAAGAGGTCGATGAGGCGCGCGACCTCTTCCTCGCGACCGTAGAGGCGGGCCGGTACCTGGAAGCTGCGGGGGATGTCGCGCGTCGCCAGCACGAAGGACGGCACGAGTCCGGTCTCGGCGTGCTCGGTGCGGCAGCGCTCGAGGTCCGCCAGGATGCCCGCCACGCTCTGGTATCGGTCCTCCGCGTCCTTCGCCATGAGCTTCGCCACGACGTCCGCGACTCCGACGGGGACCGCCGGATTCACATCGTGGGCCAGGGGCACGGGATGACTGATGTGCCGGTGCACCCACTCCAGCGAGTCCTTTGCGTCGAAGGGGACCTCCCCCGTCAGCAGCTCGAAGAGGATCGCACCGAACGAGTAGTAGTCCGTACGATAGTCCACCGGGCGAGTCATCCGGCCCGTGCGTTCGGGCGAGATGTACGGAAGGGACGTCATCCGCAGGGGGGACACCGCGGAGTCCAGCCGCTCACGGGAGAGTAGCGAGGCGCTCCCGAAGTCGAAGATCCGTGTGGTCCCGGACTCCGGGTCCACCAGGATGTTGTGGGGCGAGAGTTCCTTGTGGATCACCTCGGCCCGGTGGATGCCCTCGATCGCTCCGGCCAGCGACTCCGCGATGTCGAAGAAGCCCGGAAAGGGGAGGGGGGAGCGGCCGCGTTCCCTCAGGATGTCGACGAGCGACGTCCCGAACGACTCCATCTCCAGAGCGAGGTTCCCCGTCCCGAAACTCAGCAGTTCACCGGAGCGGAGGACCCCGTCGACCCGCAGGCTCGTGAGGATTCGGTGCTCGCGGCGGAGTTCGGCGACGTCCCGGGCCCGCGGGTGGTGCGCGCGGAGGGTCTTGAGCAGGACCTCCACACCGTCCGCGCCCCGAAGCGCACGGTAGACCACCTGCCGATCGAAGTGGCCGAGTCGTGCCCGGATCGAGTACCCGGGGATCGTCACTCCGGCGGCGGATGGACCGGGATCCGCCGACATCGACTACACCTGGTACATGCGGGAGAAGGTGGCGTGGAAGTCCTCTCGCGAATCGTGGGCGGGGACGCCGTGCCCGCAGAGCGCATGGCGGAACGACACTTTCTTGAGCCGTTCGAAGTCGGGGGCCTCGGGTTCACTCCCGTGGAGCCAGGCGAGTCCGAGGTTGCAGGGCGTGAAGAAGCCCATCCCCCGCATCGTGTCGACCGTCGAGTCGTCGAAGAACTCGTCCGGCGCGACCCAGTTCTGCAGGGAGTCGCAGGCGATCATGATCCCGCCGTCCCGGTCGAGCCGCAGGATGCCCTCGGGCCGATTCGTGGTCTCGAAGGTGAACAGCTCGCAATCGGAGACGGGCATCTCGCCACCCGGCACCAGCTCGCGGTCCGGAGTCGGACCGTCGTCGTGGCCCATCCCCGGCATCGCCCAGAACGTCGCGTCGTAGCGCTCGACGTAGAATTGGTCGTCGAGCCCGTGCATGTCCCCGATCCGCACCACGTTCTTCACGGCTCCGAGCGATTCGAGCTGTTCGAGTCCGTCGTCGTCGAGCCGGACCGAGTTCACGATCGTGAGGTCGTCGCCCTCCCGGATCACCACCATGTTGCGGCTGAACTGCCACATGGCACCGAAGAATTCTCCGCGCATCGTTCCGGTCACGAAGAAGATGTCCGGAAACACCTCCTGGAGGTCGCCGTGGGGCATGGCGTCGGCCACATCGCTCATCGCTCGTTCCTGTCCGGGGTGGGCGGTCGGAGGAGGCCGCGTCACGCGTGACTGAACCGTCCCGCGTACGTGAACTCCCGATCGTACTCATGCAGGTACGCGTTCAGATATATGCGCCCATATCGCGAAATGCGACCGGCATGCACGTCCTCCAGCGTCTGCGTCGCGGTGCCGCTCTCCAGACGTTTCAGATGGAAGAGCGTCGTGTCCTTTCCTCCGAACAGTTCGCGGAACACGTCGAGTTCGGAGCGGGCGCCCGACATGTCGAACACCGCGGTGTCCACCGCGACGTGGTCGGGATATCGGGCGAGCGACTCGGCGTGGAAGACCGGGAAGTCCCCCGGTGGATGCTCGAACGGGGGATAGTCCCAGGCGGGGTGGAGCGGGCGTGACTCGAGCGCCCGGATGTAGTCGGGGTCGAGCTCCGCCTCCCGCGCGCCCTCCAGCAGAATGTCGAGGTACCTGCGGGTCGGCCTGCAGGCATCGTCGAGAATCCGAGGGAGGCCGACGTAGGTGAGCGCGTCGATGGGACCGTCGTCGGTCCGTACCTCGACGGTGATGCGGTCGTAGCCCACACCATACGCCTCGAGCGCGTCCAGGCGCGCCAGGTCCTCGTCACGACAGACGTGCAGTACCCCCAGCACGCGATCGTCGTCCGCTTCGGAAGGCTCGACGCTCGCCATCCCGCCTTCGTGCCGGAACCAGTGCCGCACGTTGAAGCGTAGACGCCACCCCGGGAGTTCGGCGCGTCGGGACGACAGAGGGTCCACGCCCTTCGCCCGCATGGCCGCGGTGCCCATGTTCGAGCCGTACCCGAAATAGTTGATCGTCACGGGTCAGGTCGACAGACCCATGCGCGTCAGAAGTGCGCGGACCTCGTCGTGCTCACGCAGCTCGGCGAATGTCGGCCGGACCGCGAGCCACGCGAGATCCGGGGGGCGCTGTTCCTCGGCGTCCTCGAGGCACCCGAGCGCCGCGTCGACGTCGCCCAGGCCGGCGTGCACCTGCGCCAGCAGAACGGGGGAGACCCATGCGTCTCCATCCCGAAGTGAGCCCAGGCGTGCCCG
>DATFJS010000436.1:0-28368 GCA_035269045.1 Longimicrobiales bacterium
GACTTCACTCGTCGTCGAAGAAGGTGGTCTGCCCCGCCGAGAGGCCGGGCGGCGGCGTCATGCCGAGACGCTCGTACGAACGCCCGGTAGCGACGCGGCCACGGGGGGTCCGCATCAGGAAGCCCTCCTGGATGAGGAAGGGTTCGTAGACCTCCTCGAGGGTGGCCTCGTCCTCGCCGAGCGCCACTGCCAGCGACCCGACGCCGACCGGTCCACCGGCGAACGTCTGGATGACGGTGCGGAGAATCCGGGAGTCCATCTCGTCCAGGCCGTACTCGTCCACGTCCAGCATTTCGAGGGCGTCCATGGCGACCTGCCGGTCGATGCGCCCGTCCGCCTTCACCTCGGCGAAGTCTCGGACCCGGCGCAGCAGGCGGTTCGCGACACGTGGAGTCCCGCGTGCCCGGATCGCGATCTCGGACGCCCCGTCCGTGGTCACCTCGACACCCACGACCTTCGCCGAGCGCTCGACGATGTCCTGGAGTTCGCCCGGCGGGTAGAAGTTGAGCCGCTGCACGATGCCGAATCGCGCCCGCATCGGCGCCGTGAGCAGGCCGAATCGGGTCGTGGCGCCGATCAGCGTGAACTTCTCGATGGCCATCGTCATCGTTTCGGAATGAGGCCCGTCCGACAGGCGGATGTCCACCTTCCAGTCCTCCATCGCCGGGTAGAGGAACTCCTCGATGACCGGGCGCAGGCGGTGGATCTCGTCGATGAAGAGGATGTCGCCCTCACGCTGGTTCGTGAGGATCCCCACCAGGTCGGCGGGCTTCTCGAGAACCGGCCCGGACGTGCTCTTGAAGTTCACGCCGAGCTCGCGCGCCATCAGCGACGCGAGCGTCGTCTTTCCGAGCCCCGGAGGCCCGTGGAACAGGACATGGTCCAGCGGCTCGTTGCGCCCGAGCGCCGCCCGGATCGCGATGGAGAGCGCGTCCCGCACCCGATCCTGCCCGACGAACTCCTCCAGCCGCTGGGGACGGAGGGACGCCTCGACGGGAGCCTCGTCCTCGAGGACTTCGGGCGTGGTGATTTCGATGCGGTCGGCCATGCCGGAAGATGTTCGGGGTGTCTACGGGGAGCAACGGGTGCGCCCCGGATGCGGGGCGATCCCGGGGCGCCGGCAGTGTTCAGGTGCCGCGGAGCGCCAACCGGATCAGTTCGTCCGTCGACGCGGGCTCGCCGTCCTGCGACAGCGCGGCACGAACGGCGGAGTCCGCCTTCGCGAAGTCGTATCCGAGTGCGACCAGCGCGGCGATGGCCGCCTGCACCATGTCGCCGCCCCCACCGGACGGGCCGGCGGACGCCGCGATGTCCTTCACCTTGTCGGCGAGGTCGATCACGATGCGCTCGGCGGTCTTCTTCCCGATCCCGCTCACCTGCGTGAGGGCCGTGATGTCGCGCTCCGCGAGCGCCCGTGCCAGACGCTCGGCGGTGTAGGTCGACATCATCGCGAGCGCCAGCTTGGCGCCCACGCCGCTCGCACCGAGCAGCCGCTTGAACAGCGTGCGCTCGTGCGGCTCCATGAACCCGTACAGCGACGCGTCGTCCTCCCGTACCACCTGGAGGGTGCGCATCTCGATCTCCGCGCCCGGACTCGGAAGGCGGCGGAGAACCGTCGTCGGCACCTCGATCTCGTAGACCACGCCGGAGGCCGTGGCCACCTCGACGGTCTCGCTCCCGGCCTCGCCCGAGGGGTCGAGCAGCGTTCCGCGAATTCTGGATATCACCGGATCATCTCTCCCTTAGGAACGAGCCCTTGAGGCAATGGCAGAGCGCGGCAGCGACCCCGTCGGCCGCATCGGCGGGCGTCGGGGCCTCCTTGAGGCGCAGCTGCTTCATCACCATGAAGCCTACCTGCTGCTTGGTCGCGGAACCACGACCCACGACCGCCTTCTTGATCTCGGCGGGCGTGTACTCCGCGATCGCGACGCCGGCGAGCGAGCCGGCCAGCATGATCACACCCCGTGCGTGACCGAGGGTCAGGGCGCTCCGGACGTTCTTCCCCTGGAAGACGTCCTCCACCGACATCACGTGGGGGCGATGACGGTCGATCAGATCGACGACCCCGTCGTGGACTTCGCGAATGCGGTCGGAAAGGAGTTCACCGGCGCTGGTGCGGATCACGCCGCATTCGAGGAGGCGAACCGAGCGGTCGGACCGGCGCTCCACCACGCCGAAGCCGGTGATCGCGGTTCCCGGGTCGATCCCCAGGATCCGGCGCGTGCCGTCATCCTTCACGGGCGGTCCTCCGCGTCACATCGCAGCGAGGGTTTCCTCGTCGATGTCGGCGTTGGTGTGCACCTTCTGCACGTCGTCGAGTTCCTCGAGCGCCTCGAGCAGTTCCATGGTCTTCTCGGCGTCCTTTCCCTCGACGTGGACCTCGTTCTGGGCCACCCAGGCGAGCTCGGCGGACGCGACCTCGACGCCCTGCTCCTTCAGCCCCTCCTGCACCGCGTGAAAGTCGGTGGCCTCGGTCAGAACGAGAAACTCAGGGCCCTCGCTCCGGATCTCCTCCGCCCCCGCCATCAGCGCGGCTTCCAGCACCGCGTCCTCCGTGTAGCGGGTCGCGTCGATGAAGATCTGGCCCTTCCGGGCGAACTGCCACGCCACGGAGCCGCTCGTCCCGAGCGATCCGTTCTTCTTCCCCAGCGTGTGGCGGATCGCCGCGACCGTGCGGTTCTGATTGTCCGTCAGCGTCTCGATGAAGAGCGCCACACCGTTCGGGCCATAGCCCTCGTAGGTGACCTCCTCGTAGTTCACGCCCTCGAGTTCGCCCGTCCCCTTCTTGATGGCGCGCTCGATGTTGTCCTTCGGCATCTCCTCCGCGTTCGCCGTGTCGATGGCGAGTCGGAGGCGCGGATTCATGTCCGGGTCTCCCCCGCCCTCCCGAGCGGCCACGGTGATCTCACGGATCAGCTTCGTGAAGATCTGGCCCTTCTTCTGGTCGTTCGCGGCCTTCTTCCGCTTGATCTTCGACCACTTGCTGTGCCCCGCCACGATTCCTCCGAATCTTCTCGTTGATGCCTGGTCCGCCCGCGGCGGCTCGTGTGCCGCGGAGGCGCAGAACCTACTCGTTGAACTCGCTCCGAATCAAACCCCGGACGCGCCATCGAGTGCGCCACGCCGGGACTGCGCGCCGAGCACCCCCGTCACGAAATCCGGCTCGCCTCCGGCCAGTCGTTCAGCTGCACGACGCGGATGTTCAGCGCCGTGGCGAAGAGTCCCCACGCCAGATACGGAAGCATGAGCAGAGCGGACGTGACGGACACCGTCCAGAACACCCAGATGTTGGCGATGATCGCGATGTCCATCACGAACAGGATCTTGAGCGCGCTGGGCGGATCGCGACGACCGAAGAAGGCCGGCGACCACAGCGCGTTCAGCCCGAGCTGGAGAACCCACAGTCCGAAGGCGAGCGTGATCGTCTCCGTCGGTGCCTCGGACCCCAGCACCAGCCACATCGCCGTCCCCATCATGATGTAGAGCACGGTCCAGACCGGCGCGAACAACCAGTTGGGCGGGGTCCACGGCGGCTTGGAGATGGTCGGATACCAGTTCCGGATCGACTTCCGGGTGGCGTAGCTGTTGGCCATCCCGACGGCCATCGGCGCAAGAATGCAGACGGCGAGTACCCAGATGGAATCCATGCGTCGGTGATCTCCGGTCAGCGGATGAGGCGTGCCATGCGGGTACAGCGAATCGTCACACCGCACCGCGTGCGGCTCCCGTCTTCGCCGGTCACGACGAACCCGAGGCGCTCGTAGAAGGGGATCGCGTTGAGCGACGCATCGAGCCAGACGTTCTGGAGTCGGTGCTCGTGCGCCACCTCCAAGATGTGCTCGACGAGGGCGCGGCCGATACCCCGGCCGGCGGCTTCGGGCGCCACGTAGACCGAATCCACCTCGAACGTGGACGGGTCCAGGCTCACGTATCCGACCGTGCGCCCGTCGTCCTCGGCCACCCACACCTCGGACTTCTCGACCTTCTCGGCGAAGCCGTCGCGATTGAACGCGTCGGCCCAGGCCTCGATCGCCTCGGCCTCGTAGTGATCCCCGGTACCGTGCCGGATGGCGTCGCGCTGCAGGCGCTCGATGGCGTCCACATCCTCCGCCACGGCCTCCCGGAACTCGATCGAATCGCTCATCACATCGACGGGCGCTGCTGCCCGAACCGGAACTCGGCCGAGGGCTCGGCGCCCATGAGATGCTCGACGAAGTAGTTCCAGCGCCGCCGCATCATGTACGGCGTATTCGCGAAGCCGTGCCCCGCGTCGGGAAGAATGATCATGTCGAAGTCCTTGTCCGCCTCGATCAGGGCGTCCGCCACCAGGAAGGTGTTCTGGACGGGCACGTTGGCGTCGACCGCGCCGTGCGCGAGCAGGAGCTTCCCCTCGAGGTTCTCCGCGAGCAGCTGGTTGGCCTGGTTGTCGTAGCTCGTGGTGCCGTCTTCGTACTCGACGAGCAGCCCCTGCCACTTCTCGCCCCAGTCGTCCTCGTAGACGCGGTTGTCGTGATTGCCGGCCTGCGAGACCGCCACCCTGTAGAAGTCCGGGTAGCGCAGGATGCCGGCCGTCGACGCGAAGCCGCCGCCCGAGTGGCCCCAGATGCCCACGCGGTCCAGGTCGATCCACGGATGCCGCTCGGCGAGCTGGCGAATGGTGGTGACCTGATCGGGGAGTCCGTTGTCCCCCATGTTGCCGTAGTAGGCCTCGTGGAAGGACTTCGAGCGCTTGGGCGTGCCCATGGCGTCGACCTCGATCACGATGAAGCCGAGCTCGGCCAGCGCCTGATGGTCGCGGCGTGAGGTGCTGAAGTTCCGGCTCCCGACGCTCCCCGTCTGGGGCCCGGGATAGAGATAGTTCACCACCGGATACGTCCGGGTCGGATCGAGGTCGGACGGCGTGTACATCAGACCGTGGAGATCGGTGACCCCATCGCGCGCCTTCGTCGTGAAGGGGATCGGCGCCTGCCAGTCGGAGTCCTCCAGCGCGCTCGCGTCCGCCGCCTCCACCTCGACGAGCACCCGCCCGTCGTCCGCGCTCCGCACGACCGTCGTCGGCGGGATCAGCGGCGTCGAGTAGCGGTCGGTGAAACTGGTGCCGTCCGGGGACAGCTCGACCACGTGGTTCGCCGAGTCGGGCGTCAGGAGGGTGATGTCGCCCGAATCGATGTCCACCCTGTAGAAGTACTCGAAGTAGGGATCGCCCGGCTCGCGGCCCGCACCGGTGAACCAGATCGTCCGGCTTTCCTCGTCGACCCGGCGTACCTGCAGCACCGCCCACTCGCCCTGCGTGATCGGCCGGATGCGCTCGCCGGTATCGAGATCGTGGACGTAGAGGTGGCCCCAGTCGGACTCCGCCGAGAACCAGACGAACTCGTCCGAGTCGTCGAGCACCGACCAGTTCACGTTGTCGTACCCCGATTCGTAGAAGGTCTCCTCGACCTCCTCGTGCACGGTGCGGACCTCCCCCGTCTCCGGATCGGCGATGCGCAGCGTGGCGACCTTGTGGTCGCGGCTGGACGACACGTAGGCGAGCGCGTCGGAGCCGTTCCGCCAGTCCACGTCGGCGAACTCGCCGTTGCACCAGATGTGGTCGCACACGGTCGAGCGGTGCTGGTCGATCGGCGCATCGAGCATCACGATCTCGCGCGTCGGGACGTCGATCACCGCCCGTTCGATGCGGAAGATCACGGAGTCCTCCGGGAAGGGATACTTCCACGATTCGAGCTCCGGACGGCCCTCGCGGGTGCGGAGCATGTGGAAGACGCCGATGCCCCGCGAGTCGTGCCGGAAGGTCGCGAGCTTTCGGGAGTCGTCGGACCACTTCACCACGGGGCGCGGGCTTCGGGTCCACCCCGCATTGTTCGTTCCCCACCCCAGCTCCTCGGTGCCGCCCTCGGTCAGCCGGACGTCGTCGCCGGTGCGGAGATCCCGAACCCAGAGGTCCCAGTCGTCCTGGAAGGCGGCCCAGTTGCCGTCCGGCGAGACGACGGAGAAGCGCGGCGCGTCCGGCCCGTCCACACGCGGCACCGGCCGGCAGGAGGAGGCGTCGAGCGCGCAGGCAAAGAGTCCGTCGCCGTCGCGGAGATGGACCTCGCCCACGTCCGGATCGATGGCCTCGACCTCGAGGCGCTCCGCCGGAGTCTCGAGACCGCTGGCCTCGTCCAGCGCCGCCGCCATCGCCGTCGCGTCGAAGGCGAGTTCGCGCGTGCCCGCGCTCGGCTGGACGACGTACCACGCGGCCGGCTCGAGACCGCTTCGGAACCAGAAGGCGTCCCCGTCCCCGATCCAGTTCTCGGAGATCACGCCGCCACGAACCAGCGGGCGGGTGAAGTCGCCGAGAAACCGCTCGGCCCGCTCGTATCGTTCGGTCGGGACCGCCCCCGGGGCGTAGGGCTCGAGGTCCTGGGCGGACAGTGCCCCGGGCGAGACCGTGAGGGTGCCGAGGAGCGCGAGGAGGGCGACGGTTCGTGTATGCATGTGGTGCAGCGGAAAACGGAGAAACGGCGGGAGCCGAGGGACCCCGGAGACTCGCGCGGGCCGGTCCGCCGGCGCGTGGCGGGCGAGGGACCCGACAGGTGAAGGGTAGCACCGACCGTGGGATGGCGAAATCCGCCCGGCGCATGGCCAAACCCCGTCCGGGCCGTCAGTTTTCGACGTCTCGACGGTCGGCGTGACACCCGGGATGAAGATCGCCCGGAGCCGCCACCCCCTCTGCCTCTGGCCGCCGCTCACGCGGCCTCACTCGATCCGGAGTCCGATGAACTGGCGCGAAATCGGCATCCTGTACCGTCACGAACTCCGCTCGGCGCTGCGGGAGCGGACGATCGTGGTGAACGGTATCCTGATCCCGATCTTCCTGTATCCGGTCATGCTCTGGGGGATGTTCACCGCCGTCACCTTCGTGCAGGGTCTGAACGAGGGGTTCACGTCGCGGGTGGTGGTCGAGGGCCAGCTTCCCGCCCTCAACACCGAACTGCGGGACTCCCTCGCCACCCTCCCCGACCTGCGGATCGAGGACGACGTCGCCGAGCCCCGTGCCGCCATCGCCGAGGGACGGCTCGACGCGATCGTGACCTTCTCGCCCGCGCAGGGCGACGTCGGCGTGCTCCCGGGCAACTTTCGCGTCGACATCGCATACGACGGCTCCGAGACGCGCAGCGTGAACGCGCGGGATCGCGTCGAGTCCGCCGTGGACCGCTGGCGGTCGGGATGGCTCGAGGAGATGGGGGACGATCTCGGACTCGACGTCGAGGACCGCGCGGTCTTCGCGCTCACGAGCGAGAACGTCTCCACCGCGCGCGACGTGTCGGAACAGGTGCTGGGCTACATGCTGTCCGTCTTCCTCATCATCATGGTCGCGGTCGGGTGCTTCATTCCCGCCGTCGACACCACGGCCGGCGAGCGGGAACGCTCGACCTGGGAAACGCTGATGACGGTGGGCGCGGACCGCGGCTCGATCGTCGTGGCGAAGTACCTCTACGTCGCCACCCTCGGGATCGTCGCCGGCGCCCTGAACGTGATCGCGCTGATGGTGTCCATCGGGGCCGTCCTGGAGCCGCTCCTGGGAGAGTCGGGGGCGTCGCTGGAGGTCGCGCTCTCGCCGATGGCCGCCCTCGTCATGGTCGGGGCGGCCTCCCTCCTGGCGCTGACCTTCGCCGCCGCGATGATGGTGTTCGCGAGCTTCGCGCGCTCCTTCAAGGACGGGCAGGCGATGGTGTCGCCCGTGATGTGGCTCATCTTCCTCCCCATCCTCCTCGGCGGCGAGGGCAGCGACGTGAACCTCAGCGTCAACACGGCGGTGGTTCCGCTGCTGAACGTCTCGATGATGATCCGCGACGCGATCCGCGGCGTGTTCGTGTGGGAGGGCATCGCGATCACGCTCGGGGTGTCGATCGTGCTCGTGACGGTGCTGCTGCTGCTGGCCCGGCGCATCCTCTCCTTCGAGGAGTTCCTGACCGGATCCTTCGACGGGTCCTTCTGGCGGTTCGCGAAGGATCGACTCCTGACCCGCGGATGATGCCCGTCCACTCCCTTCCGACCTCCACCCTCGGCCCCGCATGACCACCCAGCTGCACACCCCGGCGGTTCGCGTCCGTGATCTCCGAAAGACCTTCTACGAGGAGGAACGCGGGGAGATCGCGGCCGTCGACGGCATCTCGTTCGATGCGGTCCCCGGCGAGGTCTTCGGGCTTCTCGGCGCGAACGGCGCCGGCAAGACCACCACGCTCCGGATGCTCTCCACCGTACTCCGCCCGACCGGCGGATCCGCCTCGGTCATGGGCCACGACGTGGTCGACGAGGGTGGGAAGGTCCGCCAGAACCTCGGCTTCTACTCCGCCTCCACGGCCCTCTATCCACGCCTCACCGCGCGGGAGACGCTCGAATTCTTCGCGCGGATCAACGGCTACCCGGAGGACCGGGTCCAGGCACGCGTGGACCAGCTGGTCGACCGGTTCGGCATCCGCGAGTACGAGCACGGGCGGGTCGAGAAGCTCTCGAGCGGAATGAAGCAGAAGGTGTCGATCGCGCGCACCATCGCCCACGACCCGCCCGTCCTGATCTTCGACGAGCCCACCGTCGGGCTGGACGTCATGAACGCGATCGAGATGGTCCGGGTGATCGACGACCTCAAGGCCGACGGCAAGGCGGTCCTCTACTCGAGCCACATCATGAGCGAGGTCGAGAAGCTCTGTGACCGCATCGGAATTCTCCACCGAGGCCGGCTGCTCGCGCTCGGCACGCTCGACGAGCTGCGAAAGAAGACGGGCGAGCACTACCTCGAGGAGATCTTCGTGAAGTTCGTCACCGAGGTCTCCGGATCGGACGCCGTCGTCCCCGGCGCCTTCGGCCAGATCGACCGCCCGGGGTCATGATCGGCACCCTTCTCCGCAACGAACTGCGGATGCTGCTGCGCGACACCCGCACCATCCTCATCGCGGTGGTCGCGCCGCTCGTGATCCTCCCCGCCTACATCCTCCTGATGGGCGTGGTGGACGAGCGCGAGGCCGAGCGGATCGAATCCGCCACCTACGACTGGACGATCGTCGGGGCCGAAGCCGAGTGGGGGGAGGCGACGGTCCGGGAGGCGCTCTCCCTCGCGGCCGACTCGGCCCCGGCGAGCTTCGAGCTCACGACGCTCGAAGGCGACGCGGAGCGCCGGGAGGCGCTGGCCGACTCCCTCCTTCGCGCGGGCGACCTCCAGGTGGTCGTCCTGGCCCGCCCGTCGGTGCCGGAGGACTCGCTCGACGCCGACACGCCCCTCCTGTCCCTCCGATACCGGTCCGACAGCGACCTGTCGCGCGCGGCGCGGGACCGGCTGAGCGAGCAGCTCCGGGAACTCCGGGAGCGGACGAGAGACGCGCGGTTCCGGGAGGCGGGCCTCCCGGTCGATCGGGACGAGGTGGCGGTCGTGACCGCCGCGAACGTCGCGACGGCCGAGGACGAGGGTGGACGGCTCCTCGCCCGCGTACTGCTTCCCTTCGTGGTTCTGCTGATGCTGGGCGGCGGGTCGATCATCGCCGCCGACACGATCAGCGGCGAGAAGGAGCGCGGCACGCTCGAGACCCTGCTCACAAGCGCCGCGGGGCGGCGGGACATCGTCCGGGCGAAGCTGCTCGCGATCATCGTGGTCGGGCTGGCGGTGGTCCTCGTCAACGTGCTGAACCTCGCGCTCTATCTGACGATCGGAATCCTCGACCTGCCGGAGGGTCTGGCGCTCGCGCTCGACCCCGCCCAGCTCGCCCTCCTGGTCCTTCTCCTCGTCCCGATGGCGGGGCTGGTCGCCGCCGCACTGCTTCTGGTGAGTGGCGTCTCGAAGAGCTACCGCGAGTACCAGCTCTACTCGCCCGTCCTGTTCATCGCCTTTCTGCTCCCCACGCTCGCCGCGGTTCTCCCGGGCATCGAACTGAACAGCGCGGTCGTCGCGGTCCCGATCGCGGGCCTTTCGGTGGCCACCAGCGCCGTGCTCTCCGGGGACTGGCAGCCCCTGTGGGGACTCGCGGCCTTCGGCTCGACCGGCCTGACCGCGCTGTTCCTCCTGCGTCGGGTCGAGGTCGTGCTCTCGAACGAGCGGCTCATCTCGAACGCCGGGTGGGACGAAGCGGACTTCCGCGGGGGTGCGGCGCAGTTCCCCCGGCACGTCCTCACCTGGTTCCTCGGGTTCTGGGTCCTGTTCTTCCTCGTCAGCCTCTGGTTCGGTCAGACGCTCGGCGTGCGGGGACAGATCGTCGTCAATCTGGTCGGCGTCTTCCTCGGCGGATCGGCGTGGCTCATCCATCGGTACCGCCTCGACCCCGTCCCCGTCCTGAGCCTCCGTACGCCCGGATGGACCAGCTGGCCCGCCGTCCTCATCGGCGCGCCGAGCTTCCTGGTACTGGGCATGGGGATCGCCCAGCTGGTGAACACCTACCTCTTCCCGATCCCGCAGTCGGTGCTCGAGAGCTTCGCGCGCGGGCTGACGCTGGATCTGGGAGTGCTCCAGCTGGTGTTCTTCCTGGCGGTCCTCCCGGGCATCCTCGAGGAGATCGCCTTCCGGGGTGTCCTCCTCCACGGGCTGCGCCGCCGCCTCGCCTCCCCCTGGGCCGCGGCGGTCGCCTGCGGCGTGATCTTCGGGCTCTTCCACGTGAGCCTCTTCCGCATCGTGCCCACCGGCCTCCTCGGGATCGCGCTCGCGGTCGTGGTGATCCGCACCGGGTCGATCTACCCGGCGATGCTGTGGCACTTCCTCAACAACGCCCTGGCGCTCGTGCCGACGGAGATGGGATGGATCGACCCGGAGGTGGCGGTCCCCGGGTGGGGCTTCGCGCTCGCGGCCGGGGGCGTCGTGATCTCGTACCTCCTGCTGAGGCCGGGATCGGATCCCTCGGGCGCCGCGAAGCGGCCGGACCGAAGTGATCCCGCCGCGGGCCGAGCGTGACACCCCAACGTTCTCGGCCGGCCGCCTGTGCTCGGGTTGCGACGGTGACGTGGGGAGGGTCTCTTCAGGGCCGTTCGTGGCGCCACACTGGATCAGCGGGATCGGAGGGAGGGCAGGTGAGGGGAGATAGCTCGAGCACGGGGTCGAACACGGCCGAACGGATGCGCACCGGCGGCCTCGGCCTGCTGGTGATCCTGGTCACGCTGGCGTTGTCGGCCTCGGGCGCCACCGCACAGGATCCCGTCGACGAGATGGATACGATGGGCCTCTTCGACCAGGATCCAGCGCCCCCCATCATGGTCTGGGGCTCGTATGGTGTCGGCTCGGCGTTCGTCACCGACGGCGGGGACCCGCAGGACGCGCCGCAGGTGGCGCGCTTCACCCTCGAGCGGGGTTCCAGTTCTCTGATCGTCCACTACGCGACCGTCGGCCAGGCCTTCGGCCCGGGATCGGACGAGGTGAACGAGATCGGCGCGCTCTACGGACGCGCGCTCAACCGCGGGGTGTGGAAGCTGTGGGGCGGCGTCGGTCTGGCCCGGCTGTCGGGCTTCGAGTGCATCGAGGCGGACGACCCCCTCGACTGCGACGGCAGCGGCACCTTCGGGTTCCCCGCCTTCCTCGAATTCATGGTCCGTCCCCTGCCCTTCGTCGGCATCGGAGCGCAGGCCTTCACCACCGTGTCACCCGACGGATCGTGGGGTGGCTTCGGACTGATCGGGCACGTCGGCCGCCTGCGCTGACACGGCCGACGCACCCCGGCGTCCCTCCGTCCGGTGTCGCCCCCCTTCCGGTGCTGATCGGCACCGGCGCGCCCGCCCGGGGCGCTACTCTCCCTGACCGAGCGAGTAGCCGCGCTCGCCGTCGAAGGTGTAGAGGTGCTCGGTCTTGATCACGTCGAGCTTCACGAAGTGGAGGGCGTCGAGGAGGTCCAGGACCTCGTCGAAGGTGGCCTCCTCGGTCTCCAGCGGGACGAAGCGACAGCGCCAGTGGTCGGTATGGAAGGTCTCGGGAAGTCCGTCCGGATAGACCTTCACACCACGATTCGTGATCATCTTGAGCTTCCAGTCCGCGGCCGCGGCCGCGGCCTCGAGCATCCCGCCGATCACGTCGGCGTTCCGGCCGTGGTCGGACCAGTCGACGAAGACGTCGATTCCGACGAGCTTCTTCTCCTTCCGCTCGACGGGACGCGCCTCGATCCGGATGCCACCGGTCGATCCACCGCCCTCTCCGTAGGCGGCCGCGGGAAGCGTGTCCGGAGCCTGCCCGAGCCGCTCGATGACCGCATCGGTGAACTCCCTCGTGCCCACCTGCTTCTTCGAGTAGCCGCCCTCGCGGTAGATGTCGCCGGTATGGACGCCGTCTTCGAGGGTCTTCAGCCACGCATTGGCGATCTTCGTGGCATGATCCGGGAGGCCGACGTGCACGAGCATCTGGATCGCGCCGAGCAGCAGCCCCGACGGATTCGCGACGCCCTGGCCCGCGAGGTCGGGAGCGGAGCCGTGCACGGCCTCGAACATCGCCTGGTTGAGCCCGACGTTGGCCGAGCCGCCGAGGCCGACCGAGCCCGTGATCTGCGAGGCGACGTCCGAGAGGATGTCGCCGTACAGGTTCAGCGTCACGATGACGTCGAAGTCACCGGGGGCCGTCGCGAGGCGGGCCGTCCCGATGTCGATGATGTGGTGATCGGCCTCGATGTCGTCGTACTCGGCCGCGACCTCGCGGAAGATCTGGTGGAAGAGGCCGTCCGCATGCTTCATGATGTTGTCCTTCGTCATGCAGCTGACCTTCTTCCGGCCGTACGCACGAGCGTACTCGAAGGCGTAGCGGATGATGCGCTCGGACCCCGGCCGGCTGATCAGCTTCAGCGACTGGACGACCTCCGTCGTCTGCTGATGCTCGATCCCGGCGTAGAGGTCCTCCTCGTTCTCGCGCACGATCACGAGGTCCATGTCCGGGAAGGGCGAGTCCACGAAGGGGTGGTACGTCTTCGACGGCCGCACGTTGGCGAAGAGGTTGAGCGACTTCCGGATGGTCACGTTGAGCGACTTGTACCCCCCACCCTGCGGCGTCGTGATCGGCGCCTTCAGGAAGACCGGGTTCTTCCGGATCGTCTCCCACGCCTCCTCCGGGATCCCGCTGGTGTTGCCGGACAGGTAGGCCTGCTCGCCGATCTCGACGTGATCGTACTCGAGCGGGACGTCGGCGGCGTCGAGGATGCGAAGCGTGGCATCCATGATTTCGGGGCCGATCCCGTCGCCGCGGGCGACGGTGACACGGGGCGTGGAGCTCATCTGGAAATATCCGGAAGTTGGATCGAAAAGCAGGTGCTCGCGGGACGTCCCGGGGGGGACGGACGCGAAGAGGCCCCGGATCGCTGCATGCGATCCGGGGCCTCCAAGCTCGACGGAACGCCCGTCGAGTTCAACCCGAGCCGGGTCCGGTGCGGACCCGGTTCGGGGGCGGACGAAGGTCAGTTCGCGCCGCCCTCCATCTCCTCCTCCATCGTGAGGCGCTCGGACTCGCCCTTCACATAGGTGTCGAGCCACGCCGTCCAGCGTGCCCAGAGGTCGAGGGTGGTCTCGCGCGTCGCCGGACCGTGGTCCTCGAAGGGATACATGTAGAGCGACGCCTTCTTCCCCAGCACGTTCAGCGCGTGAAACATGCGCCGTGCATGATCCGGATGCGTCCCGACGTTGTGGTCGTCCATCCCGTGGTACATCAGGAGAGCGCCGGTCAGTCGGTCGGCGTAGAAGAAGGGAGACATCTCCGTGTAGATCTGCTCCGCCTCCCAGAAGTAGCGCCGCTCGCGCTGGAATGCGGCCGGCGTCAGCGTCCGGTTGTAGTTGCCGTCGCCCGCGATGCCCGCCTTGAAGAAGGGCGTATGCACCATGGCGTTGGCGGTTCCGAACGCGCCGTAGGAGTGGCCGCCGATCCCGAGCTTCGCACGGTCGGCGAGGCCGCGGTTGTCGAGCGAGTCGATCACCGTGGCGAGCGTGTTCCGCAGGTCCTGCTGGTAGTTGTCGTTGTACTGGCCGTCCTCACCCACGATCGGGAGGTCCGGCTCGACCACCGCGTACCCGTGCAGGGTCAGGATCTCCATCGAGCGCGTCCCGAGATTCGGGAAGTCGTTCGCGTTGTACCGCTCGAATCCCTCCGAGTAGTCCTCCTGATCCTCGTACTCGCGCGGGTAGAACCAGAACATCGCCGGCGGCGCCGGGTCACCCGGCTGCCAGCCCACGGGCATCGCCACCTCGACGAGTGACTCGAATCCGTCCGGACGGGTCACCATGAATCGCTCGCGGTAGGTGCCCGTGATGTCGGGCGTCGGATCCTCGTTGAAGGTGACCTGGCGGTCCTCCCCGGTCTCGAGGTTCACGTAGAACTGGTTCGGGTACATCGTCGGCGACTGCCGCTCGACGATCATCTCGGTCATGTCACGGTCGATCACCGTCTCGATCGACTCGTGGACCTCGGCCGCACTCTGCCAGATCCGCTCCGTCTCGCCCGTCCGGATCTCGATCCGGTCGGCGAAGGGCTGCGGAGCCTGTTCGTTCGGGTTCTCGAAGTACTGCGTACCGGTCAGGAAGGCGTACCGGCCGTCCGCGGTGGTGCGCACGACGCGTCCGCCGTTCGGGCCCTCCATGTACGCGAGGCTGCCCGGCTCCTCGGTGATCTCGACGTCGCCCTCGCGCTCGTACACGAGGAACTCCTCGTCCGGCGCGGAGAGGTCGACGGCATGCACGGTGGTCGTGGCGTTCTGGCCACCACCCTGACGCCGCGTCACGAACAGCATCTCGCCGGTCGCGTCGAAGGTGACGCCCTGCATCCGATCCTCGGTGGCGTAGACCTCCTCGATCGAATCCTCCGTGTACGGCGGGAGCCAGAAGTAGAGGCGGTCCATGCGGGGCTCGGCCTCTTCGGCCTCCTCCTGCTCTTCCTCGTCCTGCTCGTCGCCACCCTCGGGCGCGGCGTCACGGCGGAGGAACATCATTCCCGGACCACCGTCCGTGCGCCACGTGAGGTCACGACGCTCGGGCTGCTCGTCCTCCTCCTCGTCGTCGTCATCGTCGTCCGTGATCGCCGACTCGCCCAGCTCGTCGGTCTCGAGGACCTCGATCACGGTCCCGTCGCGCGACCAGAGCTCGGTCTGCGATCCGACGGCGGAGGCGGGGACGATGTACGAGAACGGCCCCTGCATGTACTCGACCTCGAACACCTGGCCGTCCGGCGAGGCGTCCATCCCGTTGATCATCCGTACCGGCCCGATGCGTTCCACGTCGCGGGACTCCACGTCGATCGCCGCGAGTTGTCCGCTCGAGTAGTAGGCGATCGTCTCGATCTCCCACGGATCCTCGAGCAGGTCGAAGTAGGTGCGGAGACGATTCTCGGTGTCGGTCGTGAGCCGGACCATCGGGGTCTCGGGCACCGCGGGCTTCGCCGGCGGCGCGCCCATGTCCTCGGGGCGAAGCACGACGTAGATCTCGCTTCCGTCCTGCGACCACTCGAAGCCCGTCACGTTCGTGGCGAGCAGGTAGTCACGGGTGACCTGACGGCTGTCGCCGTCGGCGGCGTCGGCGACGTACACGTGCGTCCCGTCGTCGAAGTGCGCGAGGAAGCCGATCCGCGACCCGTCGGGCGACCACTGCGCTCCCGAGACTCGCGCGCCATTCGGCACGTCCAGGTCGATGGTCTGCTCGCCGTCCCGGTGGACGAGGCGGTATCCGACCGCATTCCGGGTCGTGAGCCGCCGATTCCGGTACGCGGCCGGATCGATCTGCCAGGCACCCAGGTTGAGATGCGGCTTCGCGAACGACGCCAGCGACGGAAGTCCATCCGACACGGACTGGAGGAACCAGGTGCTGGTCGGGTCCCCGTTGTCGAGGCTGACCTCGTCCCCGGTCTGGGCGAGCACCGCCGCCGCGATGTGTTCGGGCGGTTCGATGTAGTCCTCGGTGACGATCGGTGCGGGAACGGACGCGAGTTCGTCGCGGGCCGCGTTCTGCGCCTCGACCGGCGACGTACCGACGAGCAGGGTCAGCCCGGCGACGAACGCACCGAGCCTGAGGTCGAACATTCGACGATCCACGGAGGGACCTCCATTCGGGTTTTTCGAAGAGAGCTTGCGCCGCACGCAGAGGCTCCCACGCACGAGACGGTCACAGTAGGGCGACACCCCATCCGGGTCAAAACGTTGAGCGGCGCGGAGTTGACGACGCCTCGGGCAGAGGTGGACGCCTCAGGCAGAGGTGGACGCCTCATGCACCGGTCGGCCGCGGTCCGGAATCTACCGGACCGTCAGCCGCCCGCGCGCGAGCGTCACCGCCGACCCCGCCGACATCTCGTCGTACCAGCCGACGAACCGGGTGGTCTCGGGGGCATCGTACTCCTCGAGATTGCGCGCCCAGCGATACCCGATCGGCTGATAGCGGAGTTCGGCCACCACCTCCCGGGGCGATGCATCCTCCCCGAGCGAGATCCGGTAGCGGACGCGATCCGACCCACCCACGAAGTCCGTGTCCCCGGCCGCCCGTCCCTGCACGGCCACGTCCGGGTGGGACGCACCCTTCTCGAACCCACGAGGCAGCAGCCGGTTGTCCTTCACGTACTCCGCCCCGTACATGAGTCCCGTCGTGACCCGGCCCTCCCAGTCCACCATCACCGGCTCGTAGATCTGCACCTGATCCGGGCGCTCGACGACCTCCCAGTGCGGTTCGAAGCGGGTTCCGTCGTCGTCGTTGTCGTTCCCGACGATCGCGCCGGTCGGCTCCATCGCTCCCGACTCCCAGAGCACGCCCCCCCTGTCGTCGAGCACCTGAACGTGCAGCCAGGTGCGGCGGGACGGGTAGGCCGTCGGCAGCTTGTGGCCACCCAGATTCTCGATCGCCACCTCGACCTCCAGGACGTTCCCGCCCGAGGACACCGGTTCCACCGACACCGTGGCGGACTTCGTCTGCAGGTGCTCCACCGTCCGTCGCACGGCCGCGTCCAACTCCTGGGGAAGCGCCTTCACGCCCAGTTCGTCGCGATACCGGTTCAGCATTCCGAGCATGAAGAAGTTGCCGCCCCGGAAGACGTGACGATTGACGCTGTCGCGGGGCTGCCCGAGGACGCCCGTCACGGGAACGGGCTCCTGCACGACCGGCATGTGGCACGACTGGCAGCTCCGCGCGCCTCCTTCCGCCGACGCGTCGGCGAAGTCGCTCTCGAGCCATTCCAGATACGGCACCTGCTCGGGAAGCTCACCCACGACATTGCCCTCGTCGTCCATCGGGTGCGTGTAGAGCGTGTGGCAGCTGGCGCAGAGCTCCGAGGACTGGATATGGCTCGCCTCCCGCGGCACGAAGCCGGTCGCCGACTGCATGATGGCCGCTCGCCCCCGATCGGTCTGGAAGGGCCCGAGCATGGACCGCTCCCCCCAGGCCGTGGTGTCGTCCACCACGAAGCCTCCGGTGAAGGTGGAAGGGTCGCCCAGACCGTCCGGCTGGATCTGATGGCAGGTCGAGCAGGATACGCCATCGGCGGCGAGCGTCGCGCTCCTCCCCGCGCCCGCCCCGATCGGCAGGTTGGCGAACACTTCACCCGACCCTCCGCCGAGATGGGCCTCGTAGCGCGCCATGGGCATGTGGCAGGTGGAGCACTTGTCCTCGATGGCCTCCTGCGCCTGCGGATGGTCGATCACTTCGCGGCGGACCGCGGCCTGCCAGTAGGGGTCCCGCGCGGCGTTCGCCATCATCGACGCCCGCCAGTCGAACCCGATCGAGACGTCCTCCCCGGTGGAGAGTGCGACCCCGTTGTGGCACGCCATGCATCGGTCCGCCGTCTCGAAGAGAGGGGGTACCGCGGCGTGCGTGGCGGGCGGCACCTGGGGCGACGGCGCGGGCGGTGCCGCGTCCGGACGCAGCAGGACCAGGGAGGCGATCGACAGGAGGAAGATCAGGAAGATGGGCATGGAACGTCTCGGCTTGCGGAGTCCTGCGCGGCGGAGGTCGGAATCGGGGGGGTCACCATCCTTCGAACAGCCCCCCGTCGAACCAGTCCCAGAGCACGTAGAAGTAGAGACCGGTGTTCCGGAGGTCGGCGTCGGTCAGCGGGAGCAGGACGCCGATGTTCGCCATCACGTGCTGCCGGGTGTTGAGCGTCACCTGGAACTGGGGCACCAGGTCCCATGACCAGACCTCGCCGCCGACGAGCTCGCGTTTCGCCTGCACCTCGATCATCGGCGACCACGCGCGTCCCCACCGGCCCTGCGTCCAGGTGCGACCGAGGGCACCCCGGAGCACCGTCTCGTCGTTCGCCTCCGAGGTCGCCGGGACTTCGATGATTCCCTGGAACTGGAAGAAGGCGCTGGAGGGAAGAATCTGCCCCCAGGACAGGAACCCCTCCCAGAGCGTGTACCCGTTGCCGAAGCCGTCCTCCACCTTGCCCGTCGGCAGCTTCACCTCGGCGCCGAGCGACAGGATCGACCCGGCGTCCAGGGAGTGGTAGAGCGCGTGCTTCACACCCAGCGTCAGGTCCCCCATCCCCGCGACCCATCCGCTCTCGTCGGCTCCGGTCCGCTCGTGCACGCCGAAGGGCGTGAGCACCTCGATCATGGTGCGCGGCCCGAAGCGCTTCTCGTAGACGAGCGTGTTCATGAAGGCGCCCTGCCCCCCCTCCAGCGGCGTGTTCGTCTCGAACACCCACTCGTCCTCGGGGAAGGCCTTCTCGGTCAGCAGCGCCCGCGGAAGGTTCAGCTCACCTCGCGGCCACGCGTCGTCGGTGCAGAGCGAGCGCACGTAGTCCATCACGCGCTGCAGCTGCTCCGCGTCCAGCACCTCCCCGAAGGCGGGCATCATCCGAGAGAAGCCGCGGGAAGGGCCCCCGCGGTGGGCGACCCCGACCCAGTCCGCGTCCGGCTCCCTGCGCGCGAACTGGCAGTCGGTGAAGTCCGGGAGGGGCTCGCTGAACGCGACGAAGGACGGATCCGACCCCGTCCCGTCGGCGCCGTGACAGGTGATGCAGGCGGCCTCGTACAGCTCCTGCCCGGTCATGTCGGCGTACGCCGCACGGTCGGGCGGGGGCAGCTCGCCCGTCGCCTCGGGCGGGGCCTGCCGGGCCCCGAGGGGGAGGGCCGTGAGGGTCGAAAGTGCCACGAGGGTCGCGAGAACCGCCGTGGCCGTGGATGCGACACCGCGTCCCTGGGCCATCTTCCACTACTCCGACGCGCCCGTCCCCTGAAGAATGGTTGCGTGGGAGGATCGTCCCGGAAGGAAGACCGGGACGGATCACCCCGGGAAGGGTCGCTCCGCACGGACGGGCCGGGCTCCGGAGCGCCGTTCACTACCCGAAGCTAGACGTCCACCTCCGGGGCCACCGCCGGGAGAACCGAGAGACGCCGTGTGGGGAAATTCCCCTCGACGCCCTGCGTACCATCCCGGACCCCCGAACTTCCGTCCGGGGGGCCGGGAACTGGTCAGCGGCTGAAGGTGCTGGCGAAGAGGATCGCGTCGAACGTCCGGTCCAGGGATCGCGCGTAGAAATCCGTCATGCCCATGAGCCCGGAGATCGTGACCTCGTCCCCCTCCTCGATCGGCGAGGCCGGGCCCGCCACCCAGAGTTCCTCGCCATCGAAGTCCATGAGCGCGTAGGTGTACCCCGCGGCCTGCGTGGCTTCGAGCACGGTGCCGGTCCGGGCGTCCGCCGCCGGGGCCGACATTCCGTCCGCAGCGCCGCCACCGCCGATCGTGGGGTGATCCACGGGCAGCTGCGAGACCGGGGGATGATCCGTCGGGAGTTCCGCGCCCTCCGGGATGGGGCCGGCCTGGCCGGGCATCATCTGATCGCCGGCGGCGTCGGAGTCGGAGGCCCCGCAGGCGGCGAGGAAGGCGAGAGAGATGCAGCCGATGGCGAAGCGTGAGAGCGAGCGCATGATACGGTCGGGTTCGGGTCGATGGAGTGTCGGTGCGAAGGAGCTGCCGTGCACCTGATTGAACTACGTCCGGACCCCCCGAGAGACAACCCGCCGGGGTCCCGTGAAACCCTTTCGGGTCGTCCTGCGTCAGAGGAGATGTGCGGGGCGGAAGAGCAACTCGCCCGGCAGCAGAAATATCGAACGGAACCGAGTCGGCGACGAGCGCCGAAGGTTCCCGACCCGGGTCGCCGGGTCGCACTCAATGGGATGGGAGGAAGATGATGAAGACGATTCGCACCGCCGCCGTCATGGCGATCACCGCACTGGCCATCGGCGCTCCGCAGCAGGCGAGCGCCACCACGATCGACGGGCCCGACCAGATCGCCGAGGCTCGCGCGATCCAGGCCGAGGCGCAGACGCTCGCCGAGAACGAGCAGAACTACGGCGAGGCCTCGCAGCTCTACCGGCGCGCCGCCAGGCTCTTCGGGCAGCATCCGGAAGCCGCCGAGGCGTGGGCGTGGGCCGGCCGTCTCTCGTACTACGACGGCAGCGACCAGTCCGTGAGCGACCTGGAGAAGGCGGGCGAGATGGCGCTCCGGTACGGGGATGTCGAGCTGGCCGCGCATTCGTTCCTGGACGCCGCGTGGGTCGCCCACGAGCACGGCATGAACCGACAGGCACTCGACTTCGCCGAGCGTGCCACGGACCTCGTTCACTCGCCGCTCCTGGCGGACGCGGACCGTGAGGTGATCGAGCGGCGTGTCGAGCGCACCGGAGTCATCTCCGGCTGACGCCACCGCGCGATCGAAACGCAGGACCCCGAACTCCCGGTGGGGGTGGCTCCGAGAGGGCCGCTTCCGCCGGGAGTTCCTGCGTTCGGGTGGCCCCGACCGAGAGGCCGAAGCTTGCCGCCGGATGTCTCGTCGCACACGATCCGGGCTCACTTCGCTCCCCGCAGGCCCGGACACCACGTGTCTCGACCCCGACTCCGCCCCGCCGCCGGCCGACTTCGTGTGCCGAGTCTGCTGCCCGCAGCCGCCCTCGGCCTCACCCTCCTCTCCGTCCCCCTGACGGCCCAGAACACCAGCTGGCGCTCGCCCGACCCCGCCGATCTGCTGTATCTCGAGCTCGAGTCCGGTCGGGTCGTGATCGAGCTGGCGCCCGAGTTCGCCCCCCTCCACGTGGCGAACATTCGCCGCATCGCGCAGTCCGGCTTCTTCGATGGCGGTGCCGTCGTGCGATCGCAGGACAACTACGTGGCGCAGTGGCGGATTCGGACCCCCGGCCCGGACGAGTCGGCGCCGGAAGGCGTCGCGACCTCCCTTCCGCCGGAGTTCGAGGTCGACGCGACCGGGCTGCCGTTCACACCCCTTCCCGACCCCGACACGTACGCGCCCGAGGTCGGATTCGTGGGTGGAATGCCGGCAGGTCGCGATCCCGCGACGGGGACGGCGTGGATCACGCACTGCTACGGGGTGGTCGGCGCCTCCCGCGGGGGCGATCCGGGCTCCGGGAGCGGCACCGGACTCTACGCGGTCACCGGGCACGCGCCCCGGCATCTGGACCGCAACCTCACGATGGTCGGGCGCGTGCTGGTCGGGATGGAGCACCTCACCACCCTGCCCCGCGGCACCGACGAACTCGGCTTCTACGCGACGCCGGAGGAATACGCGCCCATCCTCGGCGGAACCATGGCCTCCGATGTGCCGCCGGCGGAGCGGACCCGGATCGAGGTACTGCGGACGGACTCGGAGGCGTATCGGCAGTACGTGACGGAACGACGCACTCGAACCGACGACTTCTTCGTCCACCCGGTGGACCGGCTGGGCCTGTGTAACGCCATGCCGCCCGTGAGAGTCCCGGGCGACGGAGCCCGGTAGAGGGCGGAGCACCCCGTCGGGACGGTCCCCGTCCGGAGCGTGCCGGCGACGATCCGGTCGTTCGCCACGTGCTTCCGCGTCACATCCCGCCTGCGAACGGGATGGCGGCGGAGTGAAGCGGGATCGGCGCCCTGGCGAGCTTCGAGAGGTCGATCTGGCCGCCCATCTCGTGGACCTGGGCGAGCGCCTGCCCGTCGTCCCGGAGAAGGGTGAGCAGGGCCTGAACCACGCGATCCTCGAGATCGGCCCGGCCGACGATCCAGTTGTTCATCGTCACCGTCGGAATGTCCGACTCGACCCCCGGATAGGCGCCGGCCGAAATCACCCCGGCGTCGTAGTAGGGGTGTGCCTCGAACAGCGCGTCCCTCCCCGCCCCGTCGAGCGCGATCAGCTCGACGCCCCCGGACGTCGTGGCCTCGAGCACGGCGGCGGCCGGAACGCCGACCGAGAAGATCGCCGCGTCGAGGGCCCCGTCCCGCAGCGCCGCGGCCGATTCGCTGAAGGACAGGTACTGGGCCGAGACGTCGTCGTAGGACAGGCCGTGCGCCGCGAGAATCTGCCGGGCCGTCTGTTCGGTCCCGCTGCCCGCCGATCCGACCGAAACGCGACGGCCCACGAAGTCCGACACGCTCTCGATGCCGTTCCCGGCCGCCACCAGGACGTGAACCACGTTCGGGTAGAGGGGCGCGACGACGCGCAGGTCGGTTGCGGGTTCGGCCCCGTCCAGTCCGCCCTCGTACGCCTCGTACGCGCTGACCGCGAGGGTGAAGCCCAGATCGATCTGCCCGGCCACGACGCGGTTGACGTTCTCCACCGACCCGCCGGTGACCTCGGCCGTGTAGCGACCCAGCGAATCGGCGGCGGACAGCCGTGACGCCAGGGCTCCCCCGAGCGGATAGTACACGCCGCCCGTGCCGCCCGTACCGATCGAGTGGAAGACGGCGGGCGACTCGCCGTCGCCGCAGGCGGTGACGGTCAGCAGCAGAACGGCGGAAAAAAAGCGACGAAGGCGCATGGCAGAGATGTCGGAGTGTGCGTTCGAATCGGCCCCGGGCGAGCGTATCGCTCAGGCGGGTCGGATGGCCACGGGAGCGCGCTTCCTCGCGGTCCAGGCGAGGGCGAGCAGACCAGCTCCACCCGTCACGAGGCCGGGAAAGACGAGCGCGACGGCGGCCGCGGCCAGGACGGCCCGGTCCCACGGACTCAGCGGTCCCCTCAGCCACCCGACGACCGACGCGGCCAGTGCGACCACGCCCGCGAGGCCGGTCAGGATAGCGAGTGCGATCGTCCCGGGCGAACCCACCAGAAGCAGTCCGGGACCGTACACGAAGGCGAACGGCACCAGGAATCCCGCCGCGGCGAGGCCCATGCCCGTGAGCGCCGTGCGCATCGGCGGACTGCCCGCGATGCCGGCCGCGGCGAAGGCGGCCAGACTGACCGGCGGCGTCACGTTCGACAGCGCGCCGAAATAGAAGATGAACAGGTGCGCCCCCAGCAGGGGCACGCCGAGTTCGACGAGCGCGGGCGCGCCCAGAGCGGCCAGCACCACGTAGGCGGCGGTGGTGGGAAGTCCCATGCCGAGCACGATCGACCCCATGGCGGTCAGCACCAGCGCCGGAAAGAGATTTCCGCCGGCCAGCGTGATGATGAGCTCGCTCATCCGGAGGCCGATCCCGGTCAACGACGCGACCCCCACCACGATCCCGGCCGCCGCACACGCCGCCGCGACCTGCACGGTCCCCCGCCCGGCCGCGAGCACCGCCTCCTCGAAGTCCTTCCGACTCGGTCGGGTCGACGCGCGAAGGAAGGTCACGCCCCCGGCCGACACGACGCCCCAGAAGGCCGCCCGCATCGGAGAGCGGCCCAGGGCCAGGAACACCACGATGACCGCCAGCGGCAGAAGCAGGTGGATCCGCGACGCGACCTCCTCCCGGTCCCCTCGATCGCTCGGCTCGATCCCCATGCGCGCCGCGCGCAGGTGGATGGCGCACAGGAGGGCCGAGTAGTAGAGAAGCGCGGGCACCAGAGCGGCCGCCGCGACCCGCACGTACGGGATGTTCGTCCAGGTCGCGAGGATGAACGCACCGGCCCCCATCACCGGCGGCATCAGCTGGCCCCCGGTCGAAGCGGCAGCCTCCACCGCTCCCGCCCACCGCGGCGAGAATCCGGCCCGCTTCATGAGCGGGATCGTGAATGCGCCCGTGGTCACCGTATTGGCCACCGCGCTCCCGGACAGCGACCCCATCAGGCCCGACGCCACGGCCGCCGTCTTGGCCGGTCCGCCGCGCGTTCGGCCCGCGATACGATTTGCCAGCCCGATGAACAGCGCACCGCCCCCCGCCACGTCCAGCACCGCCCCGAACAGGATGAACAGGTAGACGAAGTCGGCGGAGACCCCGAGCGGCACCCCCCAGATACCCTCGGTGGAGAGGTACAGCTGCTCGAGAAGCCGAACCGGACCGTATCCGCGATGCGCCAGCAGGCCGGGCAGGTGCGGCCCCGCGAAGGCGTACGCGACCGCGGCCATGCAGATCGCGACCAGGCCCCAGCCGACCGTCCGACGGGTCAGTTCGAAGACCACCACCACAGTCGCGGCGCCGAAGACCAGATCCCATGTCGTGGGCGATCCCGTGCGCTGCACCAGCGTCTCGTGTTCGAGCACGAGGTAGGTCGCCGCCGCCGCCATGAGCAGGACCAGCAGCCAGGAGATCGCCGCGTACATGCGGCCCGGGCCGGCCGACTCGGGGCCCGGCTCCTCCGAGCGATCCACCACACCCCCGACCGCCAGAAGTCCGATCGCCGCCATCAGCGCCAGGTGGACCGGACGCTGCACGAGGGCGGTGAACGGCGCGATGCCGGCCGACCACAGATGGAAGGCGGCGGCGACCGCGGCGAGGGCGAGGAGAAGGCGTCTGGATCCCATGAGAACGCGGACTTTAAGCGCCCGTGCCGGCAGGCGCGAGCCGGCGCGGTTTTCGTTGCCCCGGGGGCGCGTACCGCCGTACGTTGGCTCCGTCCGGTCCCGGTCGGGGTCGACACTCACCACTCTGCGGGAGCGGGATATGCGGTTTTTCGATGGGTTCGCGGCGGGGTTCGCGGCGGCCTTCGCGATCGCGGGCACGGTCGCGGGGACGGTCGCGGCACTGGTGACCACGGCCGTTCCGGCGGTGGCCCAGGAGCTCGACGCGCCGAGACCGATCGAAGCGCTCGAGTCCGTCTGGATCGAGGAACTGACCTGGATGGAGGTCCGTGACGAGATCGCGGCGGGCACGACCACGGCGATCATCTCGACCGGGGGTGTCGAACCCAACGGCCCGTACGTCGCCACGGGCAAGCACAACTACGTGCTGATGTCGGCCTGCGACGCCCTCGCCCGCGAGCTCGGTGACGCCCTCTGCGCGCCGATCGTGAAGCTGGTCCCCGAAGGCTCGATCGACCCGCCCTCCGGCCACATGCGCTATCCCGGAACGATCTCCGTGCGGCAGGAAACGTTCGAGGCGATCCTCGAGGACGTCGGCCGCTCGCTCGCGGCGCACGGCTTCACCGACATCGTCTACATCGGCGACTCCGGAGGCAACGCCCGCGGGATGCGGAACGTGGCGACGATGCTGAGCGAGGAGTGGGCGGCCGGCGGGCGTGACGCCCGGGCCCATCACATCGGCGAGTTCTACAACTACTCCGACGTCGAGCGCTACATGGAGGAGGAGCTCGGGTACGTGCAGCCGATCGACGAGGGGCTGCACGACAATCTCTACATCACCTCCATCATGATGGTCACCGACCCGACCGTGGTGCGGTACGATCAGCGGGTCGCCGCAGGCCGGGCGACCATCAACGGCGCCAGCATCGAGCCGAAGGAGGAGATCATCGAGCTCGGCAGGAAACTGCTGCAGTATCGCGTCGACGTGACCGCCGCGGCGATCCGGGAGGCGCGCGAGCGATGAGACCCGCCGCGGTCGTCGGAGGAATGGTCGGGGGCGCCGCGCTCCTCGCGCTGATGTCCGCGTCGGGCACGGCGGAGCCGGATCTCTCGCGCCAGGCCCTCGACGACGTGGTCGACGAGTACTGCACCTCGTGCCACAGCGACCGCCGGCTCACGGGCAACCTCAGCCTCGAAGGCTTCGACGTCGAGAACCCGCTCGACCAGACCGAGACCGCCGAGAAGATCATCCGGAAGCTGCGGGCGGGCATGATGCCCCCGCCGGGCCGCCGCGTTCCCGGGGGCGACACGCTCGCGATGCTCGCGGCCAGCCTCGAGTCGACGCTCGACGCCGCGGCCCGCGCCGACCCCGACCCGGGCTACCGCTCGTTCCAGCGGCTCAACCGCGCGGAATACGAGGCGGCGGTACGGACGCTCCTCCATGTCGAGATCGACGCCGGCGACTACCTGCCGCTCGATACCAAGTCGGCGAATTTCGACAACATCGCCGACGTCCAGATGCTGTCGGCGACCACCCTCTCGACCTACCTGAACGCCGCGGCCGAGGTGGCCCGGATCGCCCTCGGTGACCCGACCGCCGCCGCCACCACCACCACCTACACGAACTCCGGCTACACCTCCCAGTGGGACCGCATGGAGGGGGCACCGTACGGCACCCGGGGCGGCGTATCGGTGATGCACACCTTCCCCGCCGACGGGATGTACGTCCTTCGGATGACGTTCGAGCACACCACGACGGGTGGCTTCTTCGGGAGAGTGACTCGGGCGGAGGAGATCGACGTCTCGATCGACGGCGAACGCGTGGCGCTGGTGGCCGTCGATCGGTGGATGGACGTGTCGGACCCGAAGGGCGTGATGATGGAGACCGAGCCGATCTTCGTGACGGCCGGACCGCACCGGGTCGCGGCCGCGTTCATTCGACAGAGCGAGGGTCCGGTCGAGGATCTGCTCTCGCGGCACGAGTGGTCGCTCGCCGACCGGCAGATCGGCGTCAGCGGCTACGGCATCACGGCGCTCGCCCACATGAAGGACCTCATCGTCGACGGTCCTCGCGACCCGGTGGGCGTCTCCCCGACCCCGAGCCGGGAGCGCGTGTTCACCTGCCATCCGGACCGCGGCGACGAACCGAGGCCCTGCGCCCGGGCGATCGTCGAGCAGCTCACGCCCCGTGCATGGCGGCGTCCGGTCGCGGCCAGCGAGGTCGACGCGCTGCTCGCGTTCTACGACGAGGGTGCGGCCTCCGAGACGAACGAGCGCGCCGGATTCGAGCTCGGTGTGCGCACCGCCCTTCAGGCCATCCTCGCGAGCCCCGACTTCATCTTCCGCTTCGAGGAGCCGCCGGCCGCCGTGGGCACCGACCCGGATGCGCCCGACGTCTACGAGCTGAACGACTTCGACCTCGCGACCCGGCTGTCCTTCTTCCTCTGGGGCACGCCGCCCGACGACGAGCTCACGGCCATCGCGGAGTCCGGCACGCTCGGCCGGCCCGACGTGCTCAACGCGCAGGTCGACCGGATGCTGGGCGACCCGCGATCCGAGGCGCTCGCCACCCGGTTCGCCGCGCAGTGGCTCCGACTCGACGACCTGGACAAGGTCCACCCCGACCGGCTGCTCTTCCCGGATTACCACGAGCAGCTCGCCGAGTCCATGCGGCGGGAGACCGAGCTGTTCTTCGACGCCCTGGTGCGCGAAGACCGGAGCCTCCTCGAGCTCTACTCGGCCGACTGGACCTTCATGAACGAGCGGCTCGCCCGGCACTACGGGATTCCCGGCATCGTCGGAGACGACTTCCGGAGAGTCGAGTACCCGGGGGACGAACGCCGCGGGATTCTGGGACACGGCAGCATGCTCACGCTCACCTCGCACGCGAACCGCACCTCTCCGGTTCTGCGCGGAAAGTGGGTCATGGAAGTCCTCATGGGCACGCCGCCGCCCCCTCCCCCGCCGAACGTGCCGGAACTCGAGGAGTCCGGGTCGTCGGTCGAGGGACGCCCCCTGACCACGCGTGAGCAGATGGAGCTCCACCGGGAGAACCCCTCCTGCAACTCGTGCCATCAGTACATCGACCCGATCGGGCTCGCGCTCGACAACTTCGACGTGACCGGCCGGGTGCGGATCAAGGAGCGCGGCCGTGCGCTCGACACGCGCGGCGAGCTCTACGACGGCACACCGATCACGAGCGCGGCCGATCTGCGCACGGCTCTGCTGTCCCGCCCCGTTCCGCTCGTCCGCACCTTCACGGAGAACCTGATGGCCTACGCGATCGGACGTCGGATGGAGCCCCGTGATCAGCCGTGGATCCGCGCCGTGGCGGCGCGGGCCGAGGCGCAGGACTACCGCATGACGTCGTTCATCAAGGGCGTGGTCGCGAGCCCGGCGTTCCGCATGCAGCGGATCACCGAGCCGACGGACGCAGCCGGCCCCGACGAGACCAGGAGACCCTGATGCACCTGCTCGGACGCAGCATCCCCCGCCGCACCTTCCTGCGCGGCATGGGCGCCGCCGTGGCGCTCCCCTTCCTCGATGCCATGCGACCCGCCGGTGCGCTCGCGGCGCTGACGAACGGGGGCCGGGGCGCGAACCTCGCCGACGCGACACGACTCGTGGCCATCGAGATGGTGCACGGCGCGGCCGGAGCGAACGAGGTCGGATCGTCGCTCAACCTGTGGGCACCCGCCGCCACCGGGCGGGACTTCCAGTTCGGCTCCAGCGCGCTGGGTTCGCTCGAGCCGTTCCGCGA
>DATFJS010000437.1:0-15315 GCA_035269045.1 Longimicrobiales bacterium
CTGACGGGCGACGACGCCCTCGGACCGACCGTGGTGAACACCCTCGATGCGGAATGGGTGCTTCCTCCCGACGTGGTGGTGCTCGACGCAGGAACACCCGGGATGGACCTGGTCGCCCTCGCGGCCGGCGCCGAGCGGATCATCGTCGTGGACACCGTCCTGAGCGACGGACCGCCGGGGACCCTGAAGGTCTGGGACCGCGAGACGCTCCTCGCGAAGCCGCTGACCCCGCGGGTGAATCCCCACGCACCCGGGCTGATCGAAAGCCTCTTCACCCTCGATCTCTCCGGGGACGGGCCGACGGGTGTCCGCCTGATCGGTGTGGTGCCCGAGGCCACGGACGTGGGGATCGGCATGTCCGACGCGCTCGTCGCCTCCGTGCCGCGCGTGATCGCCACCATCGTCGAGACGCTCCGTGAGTGGGGCGTGTCGGTGACACCGGCCACGCGTCCGGCGGCGCCCGATCTCTGGTGGCAGGTGGCGGCCCGGGGCGTCTTCATCGACGGGTCGTCGGGTCGGACCAGGAGCCGCGATGCATGAACTCCCCGCCACCCAGGGAATGCTCGACGTCGCGCTGGAGGCCGCGCGCGACGTCGGGGCTCTACGCATCCGCGAGATCCACCTCGTCGTCGGCGAGCTGACCAGCATCGTCGACGACTCCGTCCAGTTCTACTTCGACATCCTCGCTCGCGGAACCATCGCCGCCGGTGCCCGCCTGGTGTTTCGTCGAGAGCCCGCGACGCTCCACTGCCACGGCTGTGGGCACCGCGAAGGCGTGGTTCCACCCCTCCAGCCCACCTGTCCCGCCTGTGGCGCCCTCGAACTCGAGGTGACCGGGGGCAGGGCATTCCGTGTCGACTTTCTGGACGTGGACGGGGGGGACGTTGAAGGATGTCCCGGAGAGGCCACCACACCCGCAGAGGCGAGCACCCCATGAAAGTCCCCGTCGTGAAGGAGATTCTGAAGGCGAACGACAGCGTGGCCGTCGAGAATCGTGAGACCTTCGACCGCGCCCGGGTGCTCGTCCTCGACGTGATGGCGTCTCCCGGAGCCGGGAAGACGTCGATGCTGCTCACCACGCTCGACCGACTCGACGAGGGTGTGCGCCCGGGGGTGATCGAGGGGGACGTGGCATCGAGCATCGACGCCGACATGATCGCGGCGCGTGACGTCCCCGTCGTCCAGATCAACACCGGGGGCAACTGCCACCTCGACGCACCGATGGTTCGGTCGGCGCTCCCGCACATGGATCTCGACAATCTCGACGTTCTCTTCATCGAGGACGTCGGCAACCTGATCTGTCCCTCCAACTACAAGCTCGGGCACCACTATTCGGTGGTCGTGTCGAGCGTCACCGAGGGTCACGACAAGGCGCACAAGTACCCGGGCATCTTCGCCGGCGCGGACGTCGTCATGATCAACAAGTGGGATCTCGCCGACGTCTTCGAGTACGACCTCGATTTCTTCACGCAGGGCGTGCGCATGGTGAACCGTGACGTCCCGATCCTCCCGCTCTCGAGCAAGACGGGGGAGGGCTTCGATCCCTGGATGGAGTGGCTCCACACGGCCGTCGGCAGCATCGCGCCCGTCCAGACCACCGGCTGATCCCGCCATGGCCGCCCCCGCACCGAGCCTCCGACGTCTCCGCATCGAAGTGCGGGGGGCCGTCCAGGGTGTCGGATTCCGTCCGTTCGTGTACCGGGCCGCGACCTCCATGGGTCTGAAGGGCTGGGTCGTCAACGATCTCGAGGGCGTCCGCATCGAGGTGGAGGGATTCAGCGACCAGCTCGACTCCTTCGTGCACTCGGTGCAGTGGAATGCACCCAGCCACGCCGTGGTGACGGACCTCCGAACCGCCTGGCTCGACCCCGCCGGGTTCGCGGACTTCGAGATCCGGGAAAGCGACAGCGACGGCGCGCTCACGGTCAGCGTCCTGCCGGACCTCGCCACCTGCCCGGCGTGCCGGGCCGAAGTGCTGAACGCGGCGGACCGGCGCCACGCCTACGCCTTCACGAACTGCACCGACTGCGGCCCGCGCTTCTCGATCGTGCGGGATCTCCCGTACGATCGCCCGTCCACTACGATGTCCGGGTTCGAGATGTGCGAGCGGTGTCGGGGGGAGTACGACGACCCCCGTGACCGTCGCTTCCACGCACAGCCGAACGCGTGCCCCGACTGCGGGCCGAAAGTGTGGTTCGTGGAGGGCGGGGTCGAGACGAATGGACCCGATCCCACGGTCGACGCCATCGCCCTGGCCGCCGAGGCCATCCGGGCCGGGCGCATCGTGGCGGTGAAGGGACTCGGTGGATTCCACCTCGTCTGCGATGCGGGCAACGAGGCGGCGGTACGCCGTCTTCGTGCGCGGAAGCACCGACCGAGCCGACCACTCGCGGTGATGGTGCCGGATGTTGAGACGGCGAGACGACTCTGTACCGTCTCGGATCAGGCCGAGACGATTCTCACGAAGGTGGCGGCCCCCATCGTTCTGCTCGAACGGGTCGAGGACACCGGCGACCCGGGGACGGCTCTGATCGCCCCGTCCGTCGCTCCCGATGCGTCGCGCCTGGGCATCTTCCTGCCCTACACGCCGCTCCACCATCTCCTGCTGCGGGACGTCGGCGGCCCCGTCGTCGCCACGAGCGGGAACCTGTCCGACGAGCCCATCTGCATCGACAACGAGGAGGCGCGGACCCGTCTCGCGCGGGTTGCGGACGACCTGCTGCTGCACGATCGGCCGATCGAGCGGCCCGTGGACGACTCGGTCGTGGCCGAAGTCGACGGTCTGCCCACGCCGATCCGGCGCTCACGCGGGTACGCGCCCCTTCCGGTGCAGCTCGCGGACCAGGTCCCGGCGATTCTGGCCGTCGGAGGCCAGCAGAAGAACACGGTGGCCCTCGCCCGCGGTCGGGATGCATGGCTGGGCGCGCACATCGGGGACCTCGACGCGGTCGAGGCGCAGGAGGCCTTCCGGCGGTCGGTGGCCGACCTCCGGCGCCTGTATCGCGTCGAGCCGGAGGTGGTCGCGCACGACCTCCATCCGGACTATGCCTCGACCCGATGGGCCACCGAATGGATGGAAGGGTCGACGTTGATCGGCGTGCAGCATCATCACGCCCATCTCGCCTCCCTCCTCGCGGAGCGGGGGCTCCCGGCCGACACCGATCCGGTGCTGGGCGTCGTCTGGGACGGGACCGGTCTGGGCACCGACGGCACGATCTGGGGGGGCGAGTTCCTCCTCGGGAACGCCGCCGGGTTCGAACGGGTGGCCCACCTCCGCACCTTCCGGCTGCCGGGGGGAGACGCCGCGGTCCGCGACCCGATTCGCGTCGCCCTCTCGCTCCTGGTCGAAGCCGGTCTGGACCCCGCCCGCCTGGGACTCCCGTTCAATCGGGTCGACCTCTTCACCCGGATGGTCGAACAGGGCATTTCGAGCCCGCTCACCTCGAGCGTCGGCCGTCTGTTCGACGGCGTCTCGGCCATCCTCGGGCTGTGCGCCGCGTCGACCTACGAGGGAGAGGCCGCCGTCCGGCTCGAACAGGTGGCCGTTAATGAGCCCCCGGATGTGGAGCCGATTCCCTTCCCGCTGCTGGACGCCGGCTCGCAGAGGCTGGGTGCCGGGGGACGGCTCATGCAGGCGTCTCCCGAAGAGGGGCCGCTGGTGGTCGACTGGGTGCCCGCGATCCACACGCTCGTGAACGAGATGGACCGTGGCGTTCCGATCGCACATCTCTCCGCCCGCTTCCACGCGGGGCTGACGAACGCCGCCGTCCGCGTGGCCGAGCGCGTCGGGTGCCCCACCGTCGGGCTCACCGGCGGCTGCATGCAGAACGGTCGGCTGGCGCGCGCCCTCCGATTCTCGATGTCGGAGGCGGGCTTCCAGCCGCTCCTCCATCACACCGTTCCCCCGAACGACGGGGGACTCGCCCTGGGCCAGGTCGTCGTGGCCGCGGCCCGGGTCGAAGCCGGATCCTCTTTCACGCGAGCCTGACCATGTGTCTCGGAGTCCCCGGTAGGGTCGTCGACGTCCAGCCCAGCCCGATCGGCGTACCGATGGGCAAGGTGAGTTTCGGCGGTGTCGTGAAGGAGGTCTGTCTCGCCTACGTCCCCGACGTCGAACCCGGCGAATACGTCGTGGTGCATGTCGGGTTCGCGATCAGTCGCATCGACGAGGAGGAGGCGGACGAGGTTTTCCGGTTCCTCGAGTCGATGGACGAACTCGACGAGATCCACATCCCGCAGCCGGGCGAGTCGGATCCCTCGCTGCCCGACCGATTCGCGTCCCCGGGCGCCGCGACCGCAGGTGGCGCTTCGTCCGGACCGGGGTCGGGTGGTGCCGAACCCTCCACGGACGACACGGCATGAAGTACGTCGACGAGTACCGCGACGAAGCCGCCGCCACCCGGCTCCTGGAGGGAATTCGGGCGCGTGCCACCCAGCCGTGGACGCTCATGGAGATCTGCGGCGGTCAGACGCACACCCTCGTGAAGTTCGGGATCGACCGCATGCTCCCGGAGGAGATCGAGCTGGTGCACGGCCCGGGGTGCCCCGTGTGCGTGACGCCCCTCGAGATGATCGACCGCGCCATCGCGCTCGCTCGTCGCAGCGACGTCATCTTCACCTCGTTCGGAGACATGCTCCGGGTGCCGGGATCGGAGATCGACCTGCTGGGCGTGAAGGCGCAGGGCGGCGACGTGCGGATCGTCTATTCGCCGCTCGACGCGGTGACCCTGGCGAAGAAGCACCCCGAGAAGGAGGTGGTCTTCTTCGCTGTCGGATTCGAGACCACCGCGCCGGCCAACGCGATGGCGGTCTGGACCGCGAAACGGGAGGGGATCGAGAACTTCAGCATGCTCGTGTCCCACGTGCTGGTGCCGCCCGCCATGGAGGCGATCCTCGCCGATCCGCAGAATCGCGTGCAGGGCTTCCTCGCCGCGGGACACGTCTGCGCCGTGATGGGCTACGAGGAATACGAACCGCTGGCCGAGAAGCACCGCACCCCGATGGTCGTCACCGGCTTCGAGCCGCTCGACCTGCTCCAGGGCATCCTCATGACCGTCGAGATGCTCGAGGAGGGCCGGTACGGCGTCGAGAACCAGTACGCCCGAGCCGTCACGCGGGACGGCAACGCGCCCGCCCGGAACCTCGTCGCCGAGGTGTTCGAGGTGTCGGACCGGAAGTGGCGAGGGATCGGCGCGATTCCGTGCAGCGGCTTCGGACTGCGCGACGACTACGCCCCCTGGGACGCCATGCGGAAATTCCACATGGAGGGGATCTCGGCCGACGAGCCCGAGGAATGTCATGCCGGCGAGGTGCTTCGCGGCCTCATGAAGCCCCCGGACTGCCCCGCCTTCGGTACGCTCTGCACCCCCGAGAACCCGCTGGGCGCACCGATGGTCTCGTCCGAGGGTGCCTGCGCCGCCTACTTCCAGTACGGGAGGACCGGATGACGATCTCGTCCGCGGGTCCCGCGCTCAGCCAGGGTCCGGCCTGCCCGATCCCGATCGACCGCTATCCCACCATCACGCTCGCCCACGGGGGCGGGGGACGCCTCTCGGACATCCTGGTCCGTGAACTGCTGCTCGAGGCCTACGGCAACGACGAACTCGAGCGGCTGGGCGACGGCGCGCTCCTCGACCTGGGGCCGGGCCGGCTCGCCTTCAGCACCGACTCCTTCGTCGTCTACCCGCATTTCTTTCCCGGGGGCGACATCGGATCGCTGGCGGTCCACGGCACGGTCAACGACGTCGCGATGTGCGGTGCGACGCCGAAGGTCCTGTCGATCGGACTGATCCTCGAGGAGGGCTTCCCGATGGAGGATCTCTGGCGTGTGGCCCAGTCCATCCGGGCCGCCGCGGACGAGGCCGGTGTCCGCATCGTCACCGGAGACACCAAGGTGGTGGACCGCGGCAAGGGCGACGGGATCTTCATCAACACCACAGGGATCGGCGTCCTCGACGAGGGCGTGGACCTCGGTGCGCACCGGATCGAGGCGGGGGACGCGATCCTCGTCAGCGGGCCGATCGCGAACCACGGCATCGCCATCCTGTCGCTCCGTGAGGGCCTCGAGTTCGAGACGCCGATCGAGACGGACTCGGCGTCGCTGCACGACATCGCCACTCGTCTACGCGACGTGCTCGGGGGCGACCTGCACGCGATGCGCGATCCGACGCGGGGCGGGGTCGCCAGCGCGCTCAACGAGCTCGCCCGGACATCCGGACGGGGCATGCACATCGAGGAATCGAGACTCCCCCTCGATCCGCCGGTTCGCGGCGCATGCGAGATCCTCGGACTCGATCCGCTCTACGTCGCGAACGAGGGCAAGCTGATCGCCTTCGTCGCGGAGGATCGCGCGGACGAGGCACTCGAAGTGCTCGCCGGCCACCTGCTGGGACGGGGTGCCGCCCTCATCGGTCGCGTCACCGAGGGGCCCGCCGGCCGCGTGACCCAGAAGAGCACCATCGGCGGCTCACGCGTCGTCGAGATGCTGAGTGGAGAGCAGCTACCCCGCATCTGCTGACCCCCGTCACTTCGATCAACCCACAGGTTCATACTCCACAGGAGATTCGACATGAGAGCCTTCCACGGAATCCTCGGCACCTTCGCAGTGCTTCTGCTTCCCGCTCCACTGTTCGCCCACGAAGGGCACGGGTTCACGGGGACGGTCGCAAGCCTCGTTCACTGGCTCACGGACTCGTACCACCTCGTGCTCGTCGCCGCGATCGCCATCGTGGCCATCGTCATTCCTCTCGCGGCTCGCGCCGTGGCGCGGCGGAATCGGAACGATGTGCACCGCGCCGGCTGACGGGGGCCGGGCCGGGAACGTCCGCCTCCCGGCACTGCTCGTCCTCGTCGCAGCAGCAGCCTGCGGCGGTGGTCAGGTCGGTGGCGATCCCAACGCACCGCCCACCGCGGAGCAGATCGCCCGTGGCGAGGCCGTCTATCAGGAGGTGTGCAGCGAGTGTCACGCGATCCAGCCACCCCCCAACCTCGCTCCACCCCTGAGCCACGTGGCCCGGCACGTGAGGGACGCGGTCGCCGACCGAGCCGCCTTCACGCAGCACATCGTCACGTATGTCCAGAGCCCCTCGGAGGAGCGGTCGCTCCTGCCCGAGCGCGCGATTCAGCGGTTCGGGCTGATGCCCGCCCAGGTGGTCACCGAGGACCGGCTGATCGACGCGGCGGCCTACGTGTGGAGCCTCGCCGATTCCGCGCAGGGCGGGATGGGCGGCGGCATGCAGGGCGAGGGCGGGATGGGCAGTGGCATGCAGGGCGAGGGCGGGATGGGCGGTGGCATGCACCGTGACGGCGAGATGGGTGGGATGCGGGGCGGTATGGGGCGCGGAATGGGCATGGGCGGAGCGGCGAGTTCCGCCGACACGGCCACGGGTCCGGACACGCTCACGACGCCCGACACGCTCGTGACCGGGAACTGACGGCCTCGACCCGGGGGCGGGCTGTGGCGCCCCCGGGCGACAGGATGCGAGCACCTTCCCGCCCACCCGCCTGCGGGCCTCCTGCGATTTTCCTTGCACTCCCGCAAGGATCGGTCCTTCTATCGAAGGATCGGAATCCCCCTTAAAGGAGTCTTCATGGTCCTTCGACACCCCCTGCGCCTCGCCGGCGCGGTCGCCCTGCTGTTCGCCCTGTTCGCTCCATCGGTCACGGCCCAGGAGCCGGGCCCGGTCGCGTGGCTCTACGAGATCGACGTCGCCGTCGCCGACATTCCCGCGATGGAGGCCGCCATGGAGGAATGGTCCGCCCGCCTCGAGGAGGATGGCGAGACCTGGACGTGGAATGTCTTCCAGTCGATCACCGGCGCACCCCGCTTCGTGATCATGACGCCGTTCCACGACTTCGCGGACTTCGATCGCGGTCCCATCGTGAGCGAGTCCAGGCAGGAGGACAACGACGAGTGGTTCGAGGAGAATCTGGCGCCGTACATCGCCGGGGCGAGGTCGGAGATGATGGTGGTCCGACCCGACATCTCGGTGACGACGGACGCGATGGCCGCCGAGCCGCCGCCGTTCTGGCAGGTCATGGAGTGGGAACTCACGAGTGGCTCGTCCGAGGCCTACATGGCGCTGACCAACGCACTTTCCAAGGTCGCTGCCGCGTACGGTGGCATGGTGGAGGAAGCCGCGGCGGCGGGTGAAGAGCCGATGGGGTACAACGTCTTCGACATGATGTATGCGGACGGACCCCGGAGAATGCTCGTCACATTCCCCTTCCAGGAGTTCGGAGACATGGACGGAGGTGACCCGCTCGCGTTCATCACCGGGATGGTCGCGGCCTACGGCCATCAGGACGCCGCGGCGATCGACGCGACGCTCGGGAAGTACACGAGGCAGGTCCGCAACAACCTCTGGGCCCACCGGATGGACCTGTCCCACATGCCGGATGGCGGCATGTAGGCGATACCCGGACTTCCGGAATGGAGCACGGGGCCGCCTCCATCGTCGGGGGTGGCCCCTCTTCGTTCTGCGAGACCGCGACAGCGTCGGTCGTCGGCACGATCGAGCGGCTTCGTCGTATACCTCACACCGAGTTCGGACGGCCTCGGATCGTTTCGACAACCTGAATACAGTCAAGGAGTTCCCCAGTGTTCACATCTGCACGCACGCGGCGTCTCGTCGCCATCGCGCTGCCCTTCTTTCTCGCCGCCTGCGGATCCGACGTCGCCCAGGACATGGCCGAGGGGTTCGAGGAGGGGTTCGAGGAAGCGATGGCCGAGGGTGAGGCACGGTCGACCGACGCGATCGTGATCGCGGACGCCGGATTCTCCACGCCGGAGTCCGTGCTCCACGAGACCGGGTCCGATGTCTACCTCGTCTCGAACATCAACGGCGCCCCCACGGCGACGGACGGAAACGGGTTCATCTCCCGTGTGTCTCCCGAGGGGGAAGTGCTCGACCTGAAGTGGATCGACGGAGAGGCCGAGGGCGTGACGCTGAACGCGCCGAAGGGGATGGCCGTCACCGAGGGCATGCTCTGGGTCACGGACATCGACTGCGTTCGGAGGTTCGAGCTCGGCACGGGTGAACCCGCCGGTGAAGCGTGCATCGAGGGCGCGACCTTTCTGAACGACCTCGTGCCCCATCCGGACGGATCGGGTGTCCTGCTGACCGACAGCGGCCTCGATGAGACGTTCTCCTCCACCGGTGCGGACGCGGTGTACCACATGACCACGGAGGGGTACGCCGCCGTGATCGAGGACCCCGACTTCGGCGCCCCGAACGGGATCGCGGCCACGCCCGAGGGCGCGGTCCTCGTCGTGACGTTCATGTCCGGTCAGGTGTTCAACGTGACCGGGATGAACGAGAAGGAGGAAATTCTCGCGGTGGACGGGGCGCAGCTGGACGGGATCGAAGTGCTGGACGACGGCCGGATCCTCGTCTCGAACTGGGCCACGTCCTGCGTGCATCTTCTCGACACCGAGGGGAACCTCACCTGCGCGATGCCCGACCTGGAGTCGCCCGCCGACATCGGGTTCGATGCGGAGCGCGGACACGTGCTCGTTCCTCTGTTCAACGCGAACGAGGTGCGCTTCATTCCGCTCGGCTGACCTCAGTCCACACCGACGTGGTACCGGGTGATCGTGGTATCGCCGAGTCTCCGGCTGCGCGCCCCCTTCGGCACGTCGTGGTCGGTCGCGTGCTCCAGCACGAATACCGGCGCGTATCGCTGCTCCTTCCAGATGTCGAGGAGCAGCGCCGCCAAGCGTGACCCGTACGGAGGATCCGCCAGCACCAGGTCGTAGGCGCCCGCCTCGAGTCGCCGGGTGAAGGGGACGGCGTCCCGCTTGAAGACCCGCGTCCGGTCGGTCTCCCGGAGCGCCTTCACGTTGGCCTTCAGCGAATGCAGGGCTGCCGGATGCCGCTCGACGAAATCCACCGTGGCGGCGCCTCGAGACAGCGCCTCCAGTCCCACTGCACCCGTGCCGGCGCAGAGCTCGAGGATGCGGGCATCGGGAATCAGCTCCTCGACCCAGTCGAGCCACGCGACCCGGACGGACTCCGCGGTCGGGCGGACCCGCCCGCCGGGGGAGGTGAGATCACGGCCGGCGTGGCGGCCCTGGACGATGCGCATGGTGAGGTCCGGAAAGCGGCGACGGACGCGCACGCGAAGCCGGGCTCCGGTGCGCTCGATGCTTCTACATCGCGATATCGGCCAGTGTGAGGAAGTCCAGCGGGTCCCGGCCCACCTCGAACGCGGCGATCCAGTCTCGCCTCACTCCCGCGACTTCGTGGCCGGCAGGCCGTGCTTCGACGTACGCCCGGAAGTCCTCGAGGGCCCCCGCGGTGTCGCCCACCAGGGCCCGAGCCAGGCCGCGGCTGTCGCGGTGCCCGGCGAGATTTTCGTCGGATGCGAGCTCGATCGCCCGCTCGCATGCCGGCATCGCCGAGTCGGGTACTCCTGCCAGTGCGCCCCACCAGCAGATGGTGTTCCAGGCCGGAGAGTCCTCGACGCCGTCCGCCTCGAGTCGGGCCCGCGCTGCGCGAACGACGCGGTCCGCATCTGCACGCCAGCTCGCCGCCTCGTCGGCGTTCCCCAGGCCGTCGTGCACCAGTACGAGGGGAGCGATGTGCATGAGAAGCCCTGGATCGTCACCCCCCAGATCGCCTCGGCGATCGGCGAGAATCGCTTCGAGCACCGGCACCGCGTCGGGGCGTGTGGCCTCGATCGGCGGAATCTCCTGGAAGGGGTCCCCGATGGCGAGCACCCTGGCGGACTCACGACGGGCCGCCAGCACGTGCTCGCCCGATCCGTCGCCATCCAGGAGCGACATGGTCGTCACCCATCGGCCGGCCACGTCCCGAAGCCGCTCCGCGTCATCGGTCTCGAGAGCCTGGTGCGCCAGCCCCCAGTAGGTATCACGCGCCATGAACACCGGCGTATCCGGATCGGTCGAGGCCATCTCCACGAGGGCGGCCTCGGACGCATCGAGCGCGCGGGCGGCATCTCGCGGCGCACCCGCGGCCTGCAGGGACCACCCGAGACTCATTGCCGCCTCCCACCGGCGTGCGGGATCGGCCGGAAGCGCTCCCAGGACCTCCTCCAGGCCCCCCGGCCGACCGCTCCGCCTCGCGATCGCGACCCTGAGCCCGGCGATCTGGGCCCAGGTCGCCTGGACTTCCGATCCGAATCGCTCGTCCGACAGGAACGGCTGGATACGGCGGTCCGCGAGCGCCGCGACGGAATCGGCCCGATCGAACTCACCCGCCTCGAGGAGCGCGTGGGCTTCGCTGGACAACGTGTGCGGCACGTAGGGCGTCGTGGTTCCCCATGCCGCGTCCTGCACCGCGGCCAATCGAGCGTAGGCGTCGGCGGCCTCGGTCCACATCCCGACCTCGCGATACTGGGCGGAGAGATTCCAGAGCGCGTCGTGGAGCCTCAGGTCCGTGTCGCTCTCGGATCGAGCCCTCTCCATCTCGAGGTTCCTCTCGAACATCTCGATCGCCTCGTCCTCTCGCCCGAGCGCACCGTACGCCATGGCGAGATTGTTGGTCAGGACGCTTCGGGCATCGACGTCGTCGTCCGGCACGAGGGCGAGCTCGGCCTCCCAGGCCTCGGCGGCCTCGGCTCGCTGTCCGTCGTTCATGAGCATGTTGCCCAGGAGCCGGAGGAGGTTCCGCTCGGTCTCCACCGAGCGACTACCGAGCCGATCGAGGTCGGCTCTCAGGAGGGACTCCGCCTCCGGCATCCGGCCCCGCGCCTGCATCCAGTAGGCCCATGCGCCGACCGTTCGAACGTAGAGATCCGGGTCGTCCGCCTCGTGAATCAGCCCGATCTCCCGGATCCGCTCCGCCCACTCGAGTATCTGCGGGTCGGTCCGTGCGGTCTCCTCGGGATTGTCGCTGGCCCGCGCTCGAAGCTCCGCCGCCAGAGCAAGATGATCGACCAGTCTCGGGTGCGTGGGCCCCAGGGCGGCTTCCCTCGCCGTGAGCGATCGCTCCGCCAGGTCGGCGGCCTGCACCCGGAGTGCGAGGCCCTGGTACGCCTGCGCCATCGTGTAGAGGAGGCGTCCCTGGATATCCTGCTGGCCGGCGAGCTCCGTGTCGACCGCCTCGACGCCGCGATCCAGAATCTCCCGTGCGAGGACGTTGTCTCGACCCTCCGCCCCCGGGTCGCCCGCCTGGAACAGCCCCACGAGGAAGTCGGAGACCTCGGTCGCCGTCGCCGCCTCCGCCTGTGCCTCGGCCTCCGCGGCTCGCGCCCGCACGAGACCCGCCGTCGTCGTCGCGATGCCAGCGATCAGCACCGTGAGGACGGCCGCGGCTCCGATCACGAAGGGGCGGTTCCGCCGCACGAACTTCCGCACCCGGTATGCCGTCCCGGGAGGCCCGGCCGACACCGGCTCGTCGGTGAGGTGCCGCTCGATGTCCTGCGCCATCGCCTGGACCGACGCGTAGCGGTCGTCCCGCTGCTTCTCGAGGGCACGCGCCACGATCCAGTCGAGATCGCCTCGCAGGCGTCGGCGGAGCCCCGAGGGATCCAGGCCCCGGGACGCGGCCACGGTCTGCTGGGTGTCCGCCAGGTCGCTCAGTCGCTCGCTGAGTGTCGGGGGGTCCGCGGTGAGGGCGGAGCTGTAGGCGGCCCAGCCGCGGTAGCGATCCTCGTCGAGCGGGAGCACACCGGCCAGGAGTTCGTACAGCACGACGCCCAGCGCATACACGTCGGCTCGCGTGTCCACGTCTCCTGATCCGTCGATCTGTTCGGGGCTCATGTAGGCAGGCGTACCGAGCACCTCGTCGATCCCCGTCAGACGCGCACGCTCGGCATCCGGCGGATCGGCCGCGGTGGCGATGCCGAAGTCGATGACCTTGCAGAGCGGGGACTCGTCGACCTCGGTCACGAGGATGTTGCCCGGCTTGAGATCGCGGTGGATCACTCCCTTCTGGTGGGCGTGATGGACCGCGCTGCAGACCTGGAGGAACAGGTCCAGTCGCCCCTCGATCCCGAGCTTCCGTTCGTCGCAGTATTCGAGGAGGGTCGTCCCTTCGACGAACTCCATAGCGAAGTACGGGACCCCGTCGTCCGTGAGACCCGCGTCGTACACGTTCGCGACGGAAGGATGCGACATCCGCGCGAGGGCCTGCCGCTCGTGCTCGAAGCGGGCGAGAACGGCCTCGGAGTCCAGGCCGATCGCCACGGTCTTCAGCGCGACCTCGCGCCGGAGCGGCTCCGTCTGGAGCGCGCGGTAGACGACGCCCATGCCACCGCGGCCGAGCACGCCGAGAATCTCGTAGGGTCCGATTCGATCGGGGCGTGCCATGGGATTCCCCCTCCCTTTCCACCGTGTGGGCGCTCAGTCCAGTCCCAGAATGTCCCGGACTTCGGTAAACCAGTCGGTCACCACGACGAACTCGCGAACTTCGGGGATGCGGATCATCACGAAGCCATCCCCGTCCGGCCGTACCGAGTAGCTTCGGTCGTTCCGGTCGAGAACGAATCGCGAAATCGGAAACAGGGCCTGGCGATCGGTCACGCTCGCCGTCTGATCCGACAGATCGAGCGTGGCCGCGACCATCGAGTCCCGCGCGCTCCGATAGTAGAGGGTCAGACCATCCGGACTCCATGCAGGCTCGACGCCTCCGTCGTTCGAAACCGGCACCCGTCCTCCCGGACCGGGCCACGGAGTCAGGTACACCTCGTCTCGACCCGACTCACGGGACACGTAGGCGACCCATCGACCATCCGGCGAAGCCGCCGGCGCAAACTCGTCGAATGGCGTCTGTACGAAGGGCGTGGAGCCCTCCCCGTCCGCGCTCGCCGTGAACAGATCACGGAGCGTGGTCCCGTCGTCGAACCCTTCGCGGTAGATGAAGTCGGAGTCGCTGGTCCATGTGATCTGCTGGACGAGGCGGTCGGTACGCAGGAGCTGGCGCGCCGGCTCGCTCACATCGATGGGCCGCTCCCAGATGGAGCGTATTCCATCCCGGTCGGAGACGAAGGCGACACGGTCGCCGTCGGGGTGCCACGTCGGCCGCCAGTTCTCACCGCCACCCACGGTGAGTCGAGACTGACTGCCCTGCTGAAGATCCAGGATCCAGATCTCGTCGGACTGACCCTCCGCCCTCGCCTGGATCGCGAGGCGCCGACCGTCGGGCGATACCTCGACATCGCTCAGGCTCCCCGGGATCGAATGGGTGATCGGGGTCGCGGAGCCGTCGAGCTCTACCGAGACGAGTTCCGCATTCTTCGATCTCACTTCGTAGACGAGCGCGCCCGACTCGGAATAGGAGTAGAACCACTGACCCTCGGCGTCCCAGGCGAGATCGGCCGCAACGGGTAGCGCCTCGCCGGTGACTTCGAGGGCATCGATATCGAAGGGTGCGGCCATCAGCTCACCCGTGTCCAGCTGCCACGTGAGGACGCCGATGGGCAGGTACCTCGGGCCGGTGCCCCTCTCGACCAGCAGCTTGCTCTCTTCCGTCGCGAGGTCGAGCACGAAGACGCTGGGCGAGCCCAGCTGCCCCTGCTGGGCCGCGCTGTAGATGAACGCGTCCCTGCCCGGAAGCTTTACCACGGTCAGGGGCAGGGTCTCGGGTTGGGCCAGTGCCTCTTCGGTGGGGCTCCAGACGCGCTCCGGCTCACCACCCGCGGTTCCGACCCTGTAGATGCCATCGGCGAGAATGAAGTAGTAGCTCCCGTCATCCGCCCACGAGCCCTGCCGGGCCACCAGTCCGCTCCCGACGATGATGCTCCGATCCAGCTCCAGGTCGTACAGCCGAATCTGGCGATCCTCGAAGTAGGCCAGGTATCTGCCGGTCGGATCGAAGGACGGGCTGTCGGCGTCGCGCTCGAGATCCAGCGATCTCTCTCCGAGGCTATTGACCGGACGCACGAAGATCTCGGACTGGCCGTCGAGCGTGTCGAGCGCCGTGAATGCCAACATCGAGGCATCCCGCGCGAGTGCGACGTTGTACACGCCTTCGGCGCGAACCTGCCGCGGGATCTCGATGGAAAAGCGGGCGGGCACGCCGGAGCCGTCGGTCGCCGACGGCTGACCCCCGCCCAGCAGTGCCGCGCCGGCCGCCAGTCCCGCCAGACCTGCGGCCCCTACCGCCCCGGCGAACAGCCCCCGGGAGACTCCTCTGCCCACCCCACCCGCGACTCCTGCTCCGCCGGGCGCAGAAACGGTCGGCGGGTTCTGCAGCTCCTTCCGGAACTCCGCCGCCGACTGATAGCGGTCGGCCGGCAGCCGGGCGATCGACTTGTGGACGACCGCCGCGAGGCCGGGCGAGATACTCGAGCGGTCCTCGTCGACCGGAGGCGGCTCCTTGGTGAGCACCGAGGCGATCACCGACTGGAGGC
>DATFJS010000438.1:0-16005 GCA_035269045.1 Longimicrobiales bacterium
GTGCCCAGCGAGAGTCCCGTCTCGGTGATGCGCCCACCCCCCGCCTGGCTCACCGCCAGCGCGATCCCGAAGTCGGCCACCAGCGGCTCGCCCCGCCCGCTCAGCAGGATGTTTGCCGGCTTGATGTCCCGATGAACGACGCCCTTCTCGTGGGCGTAGTCGAGGGCGTCGGCGATCTTTCGCGTGAGCGTGACGGCGTCCTCCACCCGAAGCTGCTTCTCGCGGTCGAGGCGATCCCTCAGTGACTCGCCCTCCACGTAGGGCATCACGTAGAAGAGGAACGAGTCCGCCTCGCCGCTGTCGAACAGCGGCAGGATGTTCGGGTGCTGCAGATTGGCCGTCGTCTTGATCTCGGCCAGGAACCGTTCGGCGCCGACCACCGCGGCCAATTCGGGCCGCAGCACCTTGATCGCGACCTTCCGGTCGTGCTTCAGGTCGTCGGCCAGGTACACCGTCGCCATGCCGCCCGCGCCCAGCTCCCGCTCGATGCGGTATCGATCGGAAAGGGCGGTCGTGAGCTTCTCGGGAATCTCGTTCATCGTTGGAAGGTGGGGAGGAAACCGTCCCACGCGCGAGCGCGCGATCGAACACGTTGTAGAGCGCTCGTTCCATCCGACTCATGTATCGCCTGCCGGCGCGGAGCGAAATGGTCGGTCGCGAGTACGCTCGTCCGGTCGCGGCTTTCTTGTGCATTCCCGTAACGGCGTCGTACCCTTCCGCCAATGTCAGACACCTCCGGTACACCCTCGTCCGACGACTTCCTGGCGGAAGCGCCGTCGGTCGACGCGCTCCAGTCTGCCCTCGACGGCGACTTCGAGATTCATCGCCTGCTGGGCGAGGGGTCCATGGCGGTCGTGTATCTCGCGACCGAGAAGGGCCTGGATCGGCAGGTCGCGGTGAAGGTGCTGAAGCGGTCGCACGCCGCGAGCGAGACCGCGCGGGCGCGCTTCGAGAGGGAGGCCCGCTCCTCGGCCTCGCTCAGCCACCCGAAGATCGTCCAGGTCTATCGGTACGGCCGTCTTCCGGACGACACGCCGTACCTCGTCATGCGGTACGTGAAGGGTCGGACGATGGAGGAGCGGGTCGAGGCGGAAGGGCGTCTCGACCTTCGGACCGCGCGGAAGACCCTCAAGAGCGTAGCCTCCGCGCTCGCGGCTGCGCACAAGGCTGGGATCATCCACCGCGACATCCGTCCCGCCAACGTGCTCTGGGACGACGAGGGGAAGGAGGCACTGCTCTCGGATTTCGGGATCGCGGCACTCCAGGCGCCCACGGGCGAGCAGGCCGCACGCCTGACGACCATCGGACAGGTGATCGGGAATCCCCGGTACCTCAGCCCAGAGCAGCTCCGGGAGGAGTCGATCACCGAAATGGTCGACATCTACGCCTTCGGGATCCTCGGATACGAGCTGCTTTCCGGACGCGGGCCGTACGACGGGACGAACAACGCGCAGCTGATGGCCGCGCACCTGCAGGCCGAGCCGCGTCCGCTCGACGAACTCCGCGGGGGCGCGCCCGCGGACATCGCCGATCTGCTGCGGCGATGTCTGAACAAGGAGCCGAAGAAGCGGCCGCGGGCCGTGGACATCGAGCGACAGCTCGAGGAAAGCGACCCGGAGACGTCAGGCGCCTACGCGTCGGTGCCGCGGCCGGGTCAGCCCGATCCCACCGACATCGGCGAGCTGGTGAAGCGGCGGGTGCCGCAGATCGTCATCAGTACGGCCGTCGCCGGCGGTACGACGATTCTCGCGGTGAGCGAGCTCGACGACCGTCTTCCCGAGTCGGCGTTTCCACTGACGGTCGCCCTCGCCATCGCCGCGCTCTTCGCGTCGATGGTGATCGGCTGGTTCCACGGCGAGAAGGGCGAGCAGACCGCACCCACGCTCGAGTACGTGCTGCTTGGTGTCATCGGCGTGGGGTGGCTCGCGGCGACGGTCTGGATCCTGGTGGGCTGAGGGCTCAGCGCCCGAGGCGCGCCTTCAACTGCTCGAACCAGTTCAGGACCACGATGTGGCGCTCCTCCGACTCCCCGTCCTCGGTGCCCCCTGCACCCGCGTTTTCGGAGCGGAGGACGATGATGCGTTCCCCGTCCGGGTGGATGTCCCAGTCGTTTCCGACGATGGCGTCGATCACGACCCGGGTGCTGTCCACTCGGAACACCGGGTCGGTACTGACGAACGCCCGTCGAAGCGACCATGCACCTGCCCCGGCACGACGAGTGTAGAAAATACTGCGTCCGTCCGGCGCCCATCGGGCGTTCCGCCCGCCCCCCACCGACACCCGCACGGGCTGTCCGGGACCCGGAAAGGGACGAACAATGATCTCCGGGTCGTCGTACTGGTCGTCGACCAGGTAGAGGATTCGGTCGCCGAGAGGGGAGACGCGCGGCCCGTAGAGGTTCCACTCCGATCCGACCAGCTCCGTGGCTTCCAGGTCGCCCGCACGAGGCTGATCCGGGACCCGGACCAACCAGAGATCCGCCGTCCCGTCCTCCTCACGCACGAACACCACGACGGAATCGGACGCCCACGTCGCGTCGAATCGCCCGATCGCCTCGACGCCGGCCATCGGGAGGGCGACCGGCTCGTCCTCGGACCGCACACTCTTGACCATCAGCCGGGGGACAGCGTCGACGACTCGATAGAAGGCCAGCCGATCTCCCGAGGGTGACCACTCCGGGCCGTAGTTCTCTCCACTGGTCGTCCATGCGGCGGGCGTGAGGCCCAGGGCCGGATCGTACGTGTAGATCTGCGGATCGGAATCCGATCCGTCGGGGACACCCGCGGAGAACGCGATCTCCCCACCGTCCGGGGAGTATCTCGGATCCCAGAACTCACGAGCGTCGAGGGGGAGCTGGACCTCCTCCCCGGTGACGAGATCTCGCTCGAGGAGGATCCGGTCACCACCGAAGCCCCCGGCCCGGCCTTCCGAATACACGAGCGTGCCGTCCTTCGCGATGGCGAAGAAGGTGTACTCCCCGGTCACCGACACCCCATCCCTCACCGGCGTGGGAACGCCCGTCACCTCGAGTGCGTCGAGATCGAACGGAACGGCCTGGAGGCCACCCTCGGGGTGCGCGTACACCAGCAGTCCCTCGTCCACCCAGACCGCCCGTGTCGCCTCCGGGAGGAGGACCCGCGCCGAGTCGACTCCGAACTCGAGGAGTCGAAGTGCCGACGAGCTGCCGCGGCCGTCCGTGACGAGCAGCGCTCGACCGCCGGGGAGCGGTGTCGGTTCGTACGCCCACCCGGCACTCTCGATGATGACTTCCGCGTCATCTCCCGTCCCGGTGCCGGGAATTCGGAGAATCTCTCCCGACGCATAGAAGTAGATGAACCCGTCGTCGCCCCACGAGAGCTCCGCCGCTTCGAGGCCGTTTCGCTGATAGAGTGTGTTGGGCTGTCCCCCGTCCACCGGCACGACACGGATCGCATCGGCACCGTCATCCGTGTAGGCGAGGCGCGAGCCGTCCGGAGAGAACGCCGGGAATCCGATCTCTCCAGGACCGACGAGGCTTCTGAACCGTGACTCGTCCGCGCCGCGGATGAGGAGATGCGTGGGGCCCGACGTCGAGTCGACCGCCCTGCCGACGGTCGCGTACCAGCGCGCGTCCGGGGCAATTTCGATGCGGTTGAGGGGAGAGGGAGTCCACTCCGGCATGTCCAGTGTGAACACTCTCGGCACCGCGTCTCCGCCCGCAGGCCGAAGCCACCCGAACAGCGCCAGCACGGCGAGAAGGGCGGTTGCGACTCCGAGGGTCGGCACGAGCCATCGACGTCCGCCCCGGCCATTCGGCCCTGGGGGTGACGCCATCGTCGACCCGAGGGTCGCCGGCGACTCCGCACCTCGTGACACCGTCGTGTAGGTGAAGTCCGTGCGATCCAGCGCCGCGCGGAACTCCGCCGCGCTGGCGAAGCGGTCCGCCGGAAGCTTCTCGAGCCCCTTGGCGAGGACGGCGGCGATGTGGGGCGGTACACTCGTGCGTGTGTCGGTGACGGGCCGCGGTGCCTCGGTGAGGATTCGGACGAGGATCGCCTGGGCGCTCGGACCTGTGTGCGGAGGGTCACCGGCGAGCATCTCGTACAACACGCACGCCAGCGAGTAGACGTCGGAGCGGACGGTCAGATCGCGATCGGCCGTCGCCTGCTCGGGGCTCATGTAGTGGGGCGTGCCGAGGCTGAGGCCCGTCTCGGTCATCCGCCCGCCTCCCGCCGCACTGATCGCCACGGCGATCCCGAAGTCGGCCACCACCGGCCGACCGTCGTGCAGGAGGATGTTCTCGGGTTTGATGTCGCGGTGGATGACGCCCTGGCGGTGCGCGTAGTCGAGCGCGTCGGCCACGTCCCGCGTGATCCGGAGTGCGTCCTCGACGCCCAGCTGCCGCTCGCGATCCAGGCGCTGCCGAAGCGTTTCCCCCTCCACGTACGGCATCACGTAGAAGAGGAAGCCGTCGGTCTCTCCACTGTCGAAGAGGGGCAGGATGTGCGGGTGCTGCAGGCCCGCGGTGGTCTTGATTTCGGCGACGAAGCGTTCGCCTCCGATCACGGCGGCGAGTTCTGGCTTGAGCACCTTGATCGCGACCTGTCGATCGTGCTTCAGGTCGGCGGCCAGGTAGACCTTGGCCATGCCGCCTTCACCGAGCTCGCCAAGGATTTCGTAGCGGCCCTCGAACGCAGCTGCGAGTCGCTCCGGAATCGACCCGCCGGTCATCGCACCTGAGCCGGAGAATCCTGGCGCATTCGGATCACTCGATCCGTCCGATCACCAGCGTGGCATTGTCGCGTGAGCCGGCATCGATGGCTGCCCGGCAGAGGCGCTCGGCCGCGGCGTCCAGGGTCGGCTCCTCGTCGATCGCCGCCTGCACACGCTCGGCCGTGAGCAGGCCCGGTACGTCGTGGACGCCGTCCGATGTGAGGATCACCGCGGTGCCGGGACGTGTGTCGAGCTCTGAGCGATCGACCGACTCGACATCTACCTCCGGGTCACCCGCGTCGCCAAGAGACCGCGTGAGAAGATTCCGATACGGTGAGCGCTCCGCCTGCTCGGGGGACAGCGCCCCATCGCGGACCAGTTCCTCGACGACCGAGTGGTCCATGGTCATCCTCGTCAGTTCGCCTCCGTGAAGCCGAAATGCGCGAGAGTCGCCGACGTTGGCCACGATGCGGTGCTTCTCGGTGGCCGCGACGAATACGAGCGTCGTGCCGGACCGAGCCCTGGACCCGGTCCGCTCGACGATCGCCTCGTTGGCATGCCGATAGAGCTCGACGACTCGCTCCTCGATTTCGTCGGGTGTCGGGTCGTCAGCCTCGAAGAGCCAGGAGCAGAAGGCCTCGACGGCTTCGACGGCTGCAGCCGCCGCGCCGGCACCGTCCGCCAGTCCGCCGATTCCGTCGGCGATCGCGCCGATCGCGCGCTCCCCATCCGGCGACACTCTCACGAAGAACCGGTCCTGGTTCTCCGATCTCGCACCCGTCAGCGATGCACCCCCGACCTGGATCGTCACAGGGCTTCGCCCGAGCGTTGCTGTCCGAGTTCGTGAAGGTTCTGAATCGCCATCATTCTTCTGAAAGGGTTGGACCGGACCATCGCGAACGTACGACCCGCGGCTGAATCGTCATAATTGCTGTCTCGGATGTGTGTCGCCACATCCGCGCTCGAACCGAGCCCATCGTCGGCAACGTCGACGCTCATCGGGTCATCGGGTGTGCGGGTTAAGCGGATCCGGTGTTCGGAAGGTCTCGGAGCTCACCGGGCACCGACGCGGCGTTCGACCTCGTCCCACCAGTTCAGGATCACGTTGACCGACCCGGTCGAGGAGGAGATGAAGTAGAAGCCGTCGTTCGCCACACCGTAGGCGGTACGGTTCTGGTTCGCGACCAGTCCACCCAGCTCGAAGAGGGATTCGGCGGGCCCGGTCCGACGGAATGTCGGAGACTCCGTATCGACCGGGACCGCGATGAGTCCGAGGGCGGCACGGTAGTAGAGCTCGGTTCCGTCGGTGCTCCACGCCGGCTCGCTCCCGCCGCCTTCCGACACCTGCCGGAACTCGGCGGGGTTTTCGAGTGAGCGCACGAAGATGTCCGCCCGATCCTCCCCACCGTCGGAGGAGTACGCGACGTATCGACCATTCGGCGACACGGCCGGACTGAGCTGATTTCCGGGCCCGCCGGCGATGGTTACCGCGGAACTCGGATCTCCCTCGTCGTAGGCCACGATGTCGCTGCCGTCGAGCCGCGCCTGATCTCCTTCCCTCACGAGAATCCGGTTCGTGCCGGGGATGACCGCGACGTCGACCGTCGCCGTCTCGGAGTCGAGCAGCACCTGCTCCTCCCCGGACCCGTCCCGGTTCCGGGCATACAGCGCGTAATCGCCGTCGACGTTTCGATAGTAGACGATGCGCTCCCCATCCGGCGTGATCGACGGGTAGAGGCCCCCGTCGAAGCTCACCCGGCTTCGGATCCCGGTCTCCAGGTCGGCCAGGAACACCTCCGTGGTCAGGGAGCTGAAGCCTTCGTCGAATACGGCGTAGCGCCCGTCCGGAGAGACGCGCACCCCGAGTTCCGCGTTCGCGGACACGCCAAGCTCCGTGCGCACACCCTGGCGGTCCACGCGGACGACCTGGCCGTCCGTGGCTCCCGCGCTCACGTAGGCCAGGTCGCCACTCGCGCTCAGGGCCCCCGATGACTCGAGGTCCGTGTCGAGCAGGGCTACGGGTGACCCCGCGAGCCTCTGCTCCGGAATGTCCACGCGTTGGGCGTAGAATCCACTCCCGGAAAAATCGCGCCATGCCACGATGCCGTCGCGGTACGCGAACGGCAGGCCCGAGCCCAGTCTCGTGCGCTCGCCCGTGCGGAGGTCGACGAGCATGAAGCCGGCGTCCTCGCCCGCACCCTGCAGGTCGACCGCGATTCCGGTACGCCCGTCTTCGGACACCAGGAGCGACAGAAGACCCGTGACGGGACCGGCGTCCGTTTCGATCGGCCGAGGACCATCCGCCTCGCTCCACCGCACCATCGCTCCTGCGGAGTCCGAATAGACCAGGTCTCCGTCCGGCGTGACCGAGACGGACACGAAGGCACCCAGCCCCTCCGCGATCGTCCGGGCGGGCCCTCCCGTGATCGGGATCTCCTGCAGCCGGCCAGCACCGATGGTCAGGACACTCCGGCCGTCGGCCGAGATCGCGACCCCCGTGTACTGGCCGTCTCCGATCTCTCGCGGCTCGAGGGCCTCCATGTCCCGCACGAGAATCGTCGGGATTCCACGACTCGCATAGGAGATGTAGGCCAGCGCTCCCCCATCGGGCGTGATCGCGAGGGGTGAGCCACGCCCCGCCACCTGCAGGATGTCGATGGCGTCGGGCACGGCCTTGAAGTGAATCGGATGTGCCGCCTCGGACGTGCCGGCGCCGCCCCGCGTCCAGCCCCAGACGGCGAGCGCGGCCAGCAGGACCGCGACGGCCGGCCACACCCAGGGAGGCCCCGAACGGCCCGGGGTCGAGACACCCGCGGCTCCCGGCACCGCCCCAGACGCCCGTCCCGCCGGCCCCATGTACGTGAGGTCATTCAGCGCGTCCGCGAACGCCTCCACGCTCTCGAACCGGTCGGCCGGCAGCTTCTGGAGCGCCTGCAGGATCGCGGCGTTCACGTTGTGCGGGACGGACGAGCGCTCGGCCGATACGTGGGGGGGCGCCTGGGTCAGGATCCGGCCGAGGACGGCCTGCGCGGACGTCCCCGTGAAGGGCGGCTCGCCCGCGAGCATTTCGTAGGTCAGACAGGCCAGCGAGTAGATGTCGGAGCGCTGATCCGGATCGCGGTCCGCGGTCGCCTGCTCGGGCGCCATGTAGTACGGCGTGCCGAGGCTGAGGCCGGTCTCGGTCAGCCGGCCCCCGCCCGCCTCGCTGACCGCGAGCGCGATGCCGAAGTCCGACACCACCGGCTCGCCCTTCTGGAGCAGGATGTTGGCCGGCTTGATGTCGCGGTGGATCACGCCCTCGTCGTGGGCCGCCTGAAGCGCGGCGGCGATCTTGGTCGCGATCGCAACGGCCTCGCCCACCGGAAGCTGCTTTTCGCGGTCGAGCCGCTCGCGCAGCGTCTCGCCCTCCACGTACGGCATCACGTAGAAGAGGAAGCCGTCCGCTTCGCCGCTGTCGAAGAGCGGGAGGATGTGCGGGTGCTGGAGATTCGCGGTCGTCTTGATCTCGCTGACGAATCGGTCGCCGCCGACCACGGCGGCCAGTTCCGGCTTGAGCACCTTGAGCGCCACCTTCCGGTCGTGCTTCAGGTCCTCGGCCAGGTAGACAACGGCCATGCCGCCCTCACCGAGTTCGCGCTCGATGGTATAGCGGCCCTCGAGGGCGGCGGTCAGGCGGGCGACGTCGATGCTCATGTCAGTCGTCCGTCCCTGACTGGAGCTCGTTCGCGAATCCGCGAACCACGACGACGGGTGTCCTGCCGGCCCGGTCTCCGAGGCGAATCATCAGGAATCGATCGCCGTCCGGATGAACGTCGTACTGACGATAGGCCCCGTCGATCAGGAAGCCCCGGTAGGGGAAAAGCACCGTCCGTGACCGCACGGCGAGTCTCTGGTCGGAAGTGATCGCCGCCGCCACGAAGTCACCGTCGAGCGTCCGGTAGTACAGTTCACTCATGTCCGGCGCCCAGACGGGGTCACGGGCAGGCGAATCCGAGATGGGCGTGCGCGCGCCTTCGACGTTCGGGAACGGACGCACATACACCATCGTCTCTCCGCTCTCCGTCGAGTTGTACGCGATCCACCGGCCATCCGGAGAGATCTGGAAGTTGCCCTCGATGGTACCGGGCTCGGCCAGCAGCGGCATCAACTCGGATCCGGGATCGTTGGCCCGGATGTAGATGTCGTCGTTGGACTGGAGCACGACCCACCGGTTGTCCGGACTGATCTCGGCCTGATCGAGTCCCTCCAGATCATTCCCCTCCACGAACCGATCCGCGGGTCGTGACGCGTCCGCGACACGGGTGAAGATCTCGTTGTAGCCGGAGCGGTTGCTGACAAACGCCAGCGATGTCCCGTCGTTGGTCCAGGTCGGGCGGACATTCCGCGTGCCCTCCAGGCTCAGGCTGGCCTCCGGGCCTCTGTCGAGCTCCTTGGTCCATACCTGAAGACCCCGGTCGTCGTTCGTCGTGAACGCGACGCGGGTGCCGTCGGGGGAAATCCTCACATCGGTTGTCAATTCGCCGGACCAGCCCGGATCCACCGGTACGTCGAGCCCGGCGCGATCCACCCAGACGGGGGTGGAGCCGAACAGGCTCTGTCCCGGGACATACACGAGGTCGCCCGAACTCGAGATGGATAGATCCGCTGACCCCAGCGACTCGACCTGGATGCCTTCGAACACCGGGACCAGCGGCCCCAGGTCGCCACTCTTCCGATCCAGGGGGGCGGCCTGCAGGACGCCCTCGTCGCTCACGACCAGGATGTGGCCCGTCTCGGACCATGTCGCCTGCATCCCCTCGACCAGGACCGTCACCTCGCCCGAGGACAGGTCGAGAATCGCGATCTCCCGGGTACTCGCATTGTAGAGCTCCCCGAGCGCGACCGTGAACAGGACGAGCTCCGAGTCCGGGATCCGGACGGGGAAATAGTGAGCCTGCTCACGTCTGGTGGTATCCGGGCGGGTGAGGTTCTCGATATCACCCCCGCCCTCCGGGATTCGGTACAGTCCGGTGACGCCGGCGGGACGGTCCTGCTGACCGAAGTAGATGTAGCCGTCTTCACCCCACGAGAGTCCGGTTCGACGAAGCAGGCCGTCCGCGTGCAGCGTGATCGGTGGGCGTCCCTCGAGCGACGCCACCTTGAGGGCCCGGTCGTCACTGATGAAGGCGACGCGCGAACCGTCCGGCGAGAACGTCGGGTGGACCCCCAACGAAGTGCCACTCAGGGGGGTCGACTCCAGCTGATCGGCCATCCGAACCGAGAGACCCGGTGATTCGGCACCGTCGTCCATCCCGGAGTACACGACCGCCCGCCCATCCGGCGAGATCGCGACGTTGCTTCCCCAGTCGCTATTGGCGCCGATCTCGACGGGAAGGAGCATCTCGTAGCGCAGGACCTCGTCCGACACCTGGTCCTCGGACCCGACGAGCTGGAGACCGACGAGGGCCATCGTGGCCAGGGCGAGCACACCTGTCGCGGCCTTCCAACCTGCCCCGCTTCCCGACCTCGCACTTCCGGATCCCGCCGCTCGACGCGATGACGCGGTCGCAGCCGTATGTGACCCCGACCACTCGAGATCCACCCGGCCCAGCGCGTCGGCCCAGGCCGTCATGCTCGGGAAGCGATCCGCGGGCGTCTTCTCGAGCGCGTGCAGGACCACCGCGTCGAGGTCGGGCGAGACCGCACGCCTGGTCTCGTTGATCGGCGTCGGGTCGCTGGTGAGAATCCGGCCGAGAACCGCCTGGGCCGTGCCCCCCGTGAACGGCGGCTCCCCCGCCAGCATCTCGTACAGCACCGACGCCAGCGAATAGAGGTCGCTGCGCGCGTCCGGGTCACGATCGCCCGTCGCCTGCTCGGGCGCCATATAGTACGGCGTGCCCAGCGACAGACCCGTCTCCGTCAGTCGCCCGCCGCCGGCCTCGGCCACCGCGAGCGCGATTCCGAAGTCGGAGACGACCGGCTCGCCCTTCTGCATGAGGATGTTGGCCGGCTTGATGTCGCGGTGAATGACGCCCTGGTCGTGGGCGGCCTGGAGTGCACCGGCGACCTTTCGCGCGATCGCCACGGCTTCCGTTACCGGGAGCTGCTTCTCGCGATCGAGGCGGTCCCGCAGCGTCTCGCCCTCCACGTAGGGCATCACGTAGAAGAGGAACGAGTCCGCCTCGCCGCTGTCGAAGAGCGGGAGAATGTGCGGGTGCTGGAGGTTGGCGGTCGTGCGGATCTCGGATATGAACCGCTCGCCTCCGACCACCGAGGCCAGCTCGGGCTTGAGCACCTTGAGCGCGACCTTGCGATCGTGCTTCAGGTCGTCGGCCAGGTAGACGATTGCCATGCCGCCTTCGCCCAGCTCGCGCTCGATGGTGTAGCGGCCCTCGAGGGCGGCGGTGAGACGCGGGACGTCGATGCTCATCCTGGGCTCCGGTGCGAGAAGCTCATCGTGCGTCTCCCTCGAAGAGTCGGTCGAGCTCCACGATCCAGTCGTGAATCAGCACGTGGCGCTCGTCCTCGACCCCCGCGAACTCCGCATTGAGGTTGGAGAGCTGGAAGTCGACCCAGCGCGTGCCGTCCGGGTGAACGTCCGGATAGGATCCGAGGGATACGCTCCCGACGTTCGGCAACGACCGTCGGCTCATCACTCTGGGTACGGGATCGACCTCCAGGTCGGCCGCGAACCATCCGCCACCCGACAGTGCCATGTAGTAGAGCGTCCGCCCGTCGGGACCCCAGGCGGGCCGGTAGCCCCCGTCCTCGGAGACGAGCACCTTGCTCCGAAGCTCGGGGAAGGCCCCGATGTACACCTCGTCCTGACCCGTCTCGTCCGAGACGAACGCGATCAGGGAGCCGTCGGGGGAGACGCGACCGTCGTCCACATCGGCCGTCGGCGCGTAGTAGGGCCTGATCTCGACCAGCGAGTCGTCGCTCAGAATCCAGGATTCGAGACGCGACGGTACGCCGATCTCGACCACGAGGATCGAGTCCACCGGCCACGATGTCGGCCTTGCGGCCTCACGAGACGTCGAACCGTCTCCACCACCGAGCCCCCCGGGAGGACCGATCGGACGCGGGGGGGCGTCGACATTCAGGTTCACGACGTAGGGCTTGGTCACGACTTCACCTCCCGCGGTTCCGCTCGAGCCGAAGGCGATCCTGCGCCCATCCGGCGACCATACGGGAGTCACGTTGAACGGTCCTCCCGTCGTGACCTGCAGGGGGGCATTCTGCCGCTCGGTGTCGTAGACCCAGATGTGCGCGGCGGTCGCGTCCGAGGGCGAGACGCCGTGGTACGCGACTCTCTGGCCGTCGGGTGCCCACCGGATATCCGAGATATCTCGTGGCGAGAGGTTGAAGCTCCGGATCGAGTCGGATGCGAAATCCCGTTCGAACAGCACTGCGTCGCCCCCGCCCAGCCCGCCACTCGTGCCACCGACGCCCAGAGCGAGCACACCCCCGTCGGAAATCGAGTACCTGGACCGGTAGAGACCTCTGAACATCCCCTGCAATGCAGGGCGCTCGTCGCCGACCAGCTCCAGCCGGTCGAGGTCGAAGCGGTGTGCGAGCAGCCCGCCCCCTGCGTCCGCGTACAGAAGGTACCCCCCCTCCACGTACGCCGGGTCGTTGCGACCCTCGACGAGTGGCTCGAGTTCTCCGGTGTCGGCCCGCCAGAGGTCGATCCGGGACTGCGAGCTGACCATCCGTGCCACCAGCACGCCCCTGCCGCCGGGCAGGGCATGCGGATCGATCATCGGGCCCTCCGCGACCGGTGCGGATGCGAGGGTGTCGACGGCGCCTCCGGTTTCCGGAATTCGCAGCAGATACGTCCGGGCCCCGGAGTCCGCCCCGAAGACGATCCGCCCGTCGTCGCTCCAGTCGAGATCCTCGATGGAGAGGTCGGGCGCATCGAGGATCGTCCTCGGCTCGAAGCCGGTGATCGAGGTGCGCCGGATGTAGGATCCCTGACTCTGGCTGTATGCGATGGACTCGCCGTCGGGCGAGAAGGCCAGGTAGGTCGCGCCGCCGGTGGACGGCAGCAGCCGGAATTGCTCATCAGCCGCCTCGCGCACCCAGATCCCCTCGCTTCCCGGCCACGCCAGTCGCGAGCCGTCCGGCGAGATCGTCATCTCCCACTGCGCGGTGCCCGCGGTCGCCTCGAAGCCGTCCGTGCGGATGCTCGTTCGGAACGGCGTGTCTCGGTCGGTCGCGGCGGCACCGCCGCCCCCGCCGAGGGCCAGACCGATCGCGGTTCCCGCCATGAGCGTCGCAGCGCCGATTCCGGCGACCACGCCCACGGACGGTCGGCGGGCGGGCGGCGCCTGCTCGACCCGAGACGCCTGTACGATCGGCGCCGTCACCATCTCCGTCTCGTACGCGAACTGCGGATCGTCCAGCGCCTCCATGAATTCCCGAGCCGACTCGAACCGGTCGGCGGGGAGCTTCTCGAGCGCGCGGGCCAGCACTGACGCGACGTGCGGCGGGACGGTGCGGCGGAGCTCGGTGACCCGACGCGGCTGTTCGGTCAGGATGCGCGCGAGCACCGCCTGGGCCGTCGGGGCCGCGAAGGGTGGCTGGCCCGCCAGGAGCTCGTACAACACGCAGCCCAGCGCATAGATGTCGCTGCGCGGGTCGACGTCGCGATCGCCCGTCGCCTGCTCGGGCGACATGTAGTACGGGGTTCCGAGGGAGAGCCCCGTCTCGGTGATGCGGCCACCCCCCGCCTGGCTCACCGCCAGCGCGATCCCGAAGTCGGCGACCAGCGGCTCACCTCGCTCGCTGAGGAGGATGTTGGCCGGCTTGATGTCGCGGTGGACCACGCCCTTGCCGTGCGCGTAGTCGAGGGCGTCGGCGATCTTTCGCGTGAGGCCGACCGCGTCGTCGACCCGCAGCTGCTTCTCGCGGTCGAGCTTCTCGCGGAGGGACTCGCCCTCCACGTACGGCATCACGTAGAAGAGGAAGCTCTCCGCTTCGCCCGAGTCGAAGAGCGGCAGGATATTCGGGTGCTGGAGCTGCGCGGTGGTGCGGATCTCCGCCAGGAACCGTTCGCCCCCGACCACGGCAGCCAGCTCCGGCCGCAGCACCTTGATGGCGACCTTCCGGCCGTGCTTGACGTCGTCGGCCAGGTAGACGGTGGCCATCCCGCCCTGGCCCAGTTCGCGCTCCAGGGTGTAGCGGCCGTCGAGCGCGGTGGCGAGTGCCTCGGGCACGCCGCTCGGGCGTCCGGGCTCACTCATCGCCCCGCCTCGAGCTGCGCGAGACGTTCCTCGATCTCGCGGAAGACGTTGAAGGTCACGATGATCTCCGGCTGCGACTCCCCACCGGTCGGTGAGATGCGCTGCGCCGAGGACTCGGCCGTCACCAGCAGGCGGCCGTCGGACGCCACGTCGTACGTGCGCCCGGGGCCTCCCGCCATCTCGTACAGGCCACTGTACTGGAACAGGACCTCGCGGCCGGTCACGCGCACCTCTTCCCCGATGTCGAGCGTTCGGGACACGAACCCTTCCGGCGTCAGGTACATCACCTCGTCGGACGTCGGAGCCCAGGCGGCCCGACCGCTCTGCTCCGATGCGACGGCCCAGGGTCGTCCGCCCTCCGGGAACTTCCGAACGTACACTTCGTCGCGGTCGTTCTCGTCCGACGTGTACGCGACCCACTCGCCGTCGGGGGAGATCGAGGCCTGCCACTCGAAAAATGGCGTGTCCACGAAGGGCACGGGCGCGGCGTCGGAATCCGCAGCATCCGCGAGAAAGATGCCCGCGTTCCGATCCGATGTGGCTCTGACCGCAGTCACCAGAATGGGGGCGCCTTCATCCGGGCCCACTTCGAAGTCCACGATCTCGAGGGAGTCGGGAAACTCGATGACGAGTTGGGGCGAGCCGCTGCGATCGTACGGCTGCGCGAACACCTTCACGGCGCCTTCCTGATCGGACAGGTAGGCGACCCTGCCGTCGGGCATCCAACGGGGACGAAAGTTGTCGTTTCCCTGGAAGGTCAGTTGGTAGCTCGTGCCCTGATCCAGGTCGTAGATCTGGATGCGCTGCGCCTGTTCGGGCGAGCCGTCGCTGCCACGCTCCATCTCGTAGGCGACATACCGACCGTCGGGCGAAAGGCGTACGTCGTCGAAGTCCCCCACATCCGCCGCGAGGCGATCCGCCACGACCTGGAGCGATCCATCCCGCCCGAGCCACCCGAGCGTCTCCCCGGTGCCTGGTGCGCCACCGTCGGCCTCGCGATGCAGCAGCACACCCGCTTCCGAGAGTGAGAAGTCGTCGAGCGCGAGTCCGCGCCCGAGGGTCACCGGGACGCTCGTGACCTCCTCCTGTTCCAGATCGAACCGGGCGGCAGCGAGAGCACTTCCCTCACTGGCTACCCAGAAGAGGTACCCGTTCGCGTACCTCGGCTCATACGTCCCTGCCATCCCGGGAATCGGACGGATCTCACCCGACTCCAGGTCGAGGATTGCGGCCGTCACACCGGTCTCTGCGTCGCTCGTCACCAGCACCCGGTCGGTGACACCGGGGATGGCATGCAACGTCCGGATCCGCCCTTCCGTCGGTACGGGCTCGGCCGGTCCGCCCTGCGCGGGCGCGCGAACCGTCCGCGGGGTCGCACCGCCGACCTGGTAGTAGACGTACCCATCGGCCGCCCACGCCGCGACCGGATTCGTGTCCTCCGCCCCGCCGATCGGGATGGGTGACCCGCCACTCACCGCGGCCGTGTAGATGATGTCCCCATCTCCGCCGTCGGCATTGAAGGCCACCGAGGTCCCATCCGGCGACCAGGTCACACCTCGCGCCTCGAACGACCCTGGAATCTGCTGGTCCTCGAGCGATCCGAAGCTGCGGACGTACAGCATCCGACCCTCGCCGAGATATGCGTAGCGGTCACCCTTCGGGGAGACGGCGAAGTCCGCGCCCCCCGGGGACTGGACGTCCAGGTCCAGCGCCAACCGGCGCACCGGCTCCTCCGGCTCGGGGCGGAGCCAGCCGAACAGCGCCACGGCCGCCATGAGGACGAGTCCGGCCGCGAGTCCGGCGACCACCCCTGTCGGGGCACCCCGCCGCACAATCGCGGCCGGCTGCACGGGCACCGAGCCCGTCCCGATCGTGTGCTCCGTCATGACGTGGCGGAATTCCGTGTCGCTCAGAGCCTTCCGGAAGTCCTTGGCTGTCTTGAACCGATCGGCGGGCAGCTTCTCGAGCGCCTTCGCGATCACGCTCTCGACGTGCGGCGGGACCGTGGGCCGCAGGCTCGTGACGCGGGTCGGGCGAGACGTCAGGATGCGGGCCAGCACGGCCTGGGCGTTCGCGCCGCTGAAGGGTG